>CAMORO010000005.1 GCA_946623875.1 uncultured Lachnospiraceae bacterium
CAAGAAAATGAACACTCCGCTGGATGTAGCAAGTTTGCTGCATACCTAAAAAACCAAAAAAGGTGTGATTAGCACTTAGGATATATCAGGTAGAGGATCTGGTTGAGAGAAGTCTTTCAGCATAGATATAAAATGTCGAGAGTTCAGGTTACCGATGATCCATGGCTATGGAAATCAAGCAAATTACAGTTCATCTGATACAATATTTTGTATGTGCAATCCCAGCAATATCAAGAATTAGTGGCTGTAGACATTGATGATTTATACCAATACCTTGGTATAATTTCGCAGGAGTACAGGATGAAAGAGACTATTGACAGAATAGAATGGTTAGATTCGTTAAAGGGAATTGCATGTTTAATTGTAGTTTCAATGCATATACTTTCAAAAACAGAGTATGGTGCCTATGCTAATGGTTGTGGGAAGATCGGCGTTTGGTTGTTTATGATATCTGCCGGATATATGTTGCTTTATCCATATATAGTTGATGAAAATAAATCATTTAATATTTGTGATATTCCAAAGTACTATTGTAAACGAATTATTAAAATATATCCAGGTTATGTATTGGCGTTAGGTTTGATGCTTTTTGTTGGCATTATAGATTTTAAAGAAACTATAGAAGGAATTGCGTTGATTAGTGGACCATATCATTTATGGTTTGTACCTGTTATTATGCAGTTTTATGTGATTTCACCGCTATTTTTGATGGTTTTTATTTGGTTTAGAAAAAAAATATATATATTTGTACTTGTACTTGTTACTGTTTTAGTTTTAGACATTTATTTGTTTAGGTTTGAAGCTTATCCTGAGAATTCAAATTTTCTATTATGGTATCTCTCGGTTTTTATTATGGGCATGTTTCTGGCAATTATTCAAAACAAAGGTGGATTGTTTGGTGATAGTATGTTTGTTTCCAATGTGGTCTATGATTTAATATGGACAATAGGCATATGCTTGATTATTCTTTCAACACCAATTATACGACATGGATTGTTTGGATATGAGCTGGATAATTATCTACAGAATAAATATTTCTATATCTCAATTTGTTGGATATTAATATGTATAGGAGTCGGTGGAAGTCATAGATTAGAGAATGCTGTATTTCTAAAAAGAATAGTCCCTTATTGTTATGAAATATATTTATTCCATTTTGTTTTTGTAATGTGTTTGATGGGCAAAATGGCCTCGGTACCTTTTGCTATAACAGTTCTTATATTGACATTAATATTATCTTATGTTTGGAGAAGTATTAGCCTACATATATCTATGCATATTTATAGACATTTAAAGTTTTAATAAGGGAAGCTTTCGACCAGATACGGGATAAGAGGTACGAGGAAGGTATCCTGGATGACGGATATGCGGGAGTAATATCTTACGGAGTGTGTTTCTGCAGGAAGAGCTGTATCGTGGAGTTGAAATAAATACTGAAATACTTGACGAACGTCAAATGATCATATATAATTCCCCTTGATGCAAAACTATTTGACGCACGTCAAATATTATAGATGGATATTAAGCATGGATAATAAAGTAATAAGGGAAAAACAGGATCTGACGTATCTGAAGTGGTCCCATATCAGGAGTTCAAGCGGAACCGCAGGAACTTTTCTTAAATCACAGTCTTCGGTCAATGGTATAAAAAGGTATTACAAGCTGTCTAACTTTGATCCATTAAGGGGCATTGTCGGACATGAGTGTGTTAATGAGATCATCGTGGACAGGCTGCTGTCTATACTTGGCATAGAGCACCTGAATTATGAACTTATATATGCTGATATCGAGATTGAAGGAAATATCTATTCAACTTATCTCTGTGCATCAGAGGATTTCAAGCAAAGAGGAGAGAGCAAGACGGCACTCGACAATTATTACCGTGTCAGTGCTTTGAGAGGCGAATCGCATTATGATTTTTGTATGAGACAGGGATGGGGATCTTATGCTGATATTATGCTTGCGATTGATTACATTATCATGAACAGGGACAGGCATGGGGCTAATATCGAGGTGTTGCGGAATGCAAGAGTTCATACGGTAAGATTGGCGCCACTGTTTGATCATGGATTGTCCCTTCTTTATTCATGTTCTACCAATGAAGAAGTCCGTGATTTCGATGTTATGAAGGATCTTCCGTGTCAAAGCTTTTTAGGTGGTAATTCATGCTACGATAATCTTAAGCTTATAAGGGATAAGAGAAATCCGATATCCGGAAAGTTAAATCTTGCCGACAGGGAGAAGATTTTTTACAGACTCGAAGGTGTATTGTCAGATGTGTTTTTGGATAAAATCTGGGATATGATATATAACAGGTATATGATATATGAAAAGCTATTTGATAATTGATGGAGAAGGGGAGCGCTCTATAGGGGTGCTTCTGTATTACGAAAAAGATAATTCATATATTATTGAGCTTGAAGATACATTGGATGAATGGAATGCTCCTCTTATGTTTGCGCCGTTTGTAAAAAGGGATATATATACCATTCCCAGGGAAATATGTTATTTATGGGTAAAGGAGAGGGTTGTTCCAAGCAGCAGACAGAACATAGATGATATCCTTACGCATCATAATCTTAAATCATATGATGAGATGAGGATATTGGAAATATCAGGCGGCAGATGTTCGCAGGATGATATGTATATAAAAAGGATAAACAAGCTTCCGAATTATGTTGTTGAACGTGCAGGAAGGAATGTTACGGAATGTTTTATTACCGATGAGAGTCATATGATCTGTTTCTTTGCAGATGAAACAGTAAGGAAGATAGATATTAATGAATTAACTGAACCGGATGACGTGGTTAAAGTTGCCGGGAATAAAGCCTTGTTTGAGACCGGTAAGATCGGAGCAGGAGGATACTGTATTACTTTTAATGATTCGATTGATATTCCGGCTTCTGTATTGTATAAGTCCGGTACTGAGATACCGCTGAAACCGGGTGATTTTATGGCATTTATCAGGAATGATGTACTGGATACGACCCAGAGCTGTGAATTACTCGAATGTTCAAGACAAAACCTAGCATATATGATAAAAAAAGATCGATTGAGGCCACTCAGGGAAGAGGTTAACGGAAACCTTTACTTAAAGGGAGATATTATAAGAAGCAGGGATTGAGATATGAGAAATATCACTTGACGCATTTTAGGGAGAATAGTTAAGAAAAGGAGTTATGGCAGGTATGGCATCTAATTTAAATCAGGGAAATAACAGAAAGATCGTTCTTTTCGTACCGGGAAGATTGTGCCTGTTCGGAGAGCATTCCGACTGGGCGGGTATGTACAGAACGGTCAACTCGGAGATAGTAGTGGGACAGGCGGTCGTTACCGGTATAGAGCAGGGTATATACGCTACCGTTGAGAAGTGTGACAGATTTGTTGTTGAAAGTAAGCTCCCGATCTATGGCGGCGAATATCTTGAATGTCCGATGGATACCGCAGAGCTTATGGAAGTTGCGAAACGTGGTGGCTTTTTCTCTTATGTGGCCGGTGTTGCGTCGTACATAAACGATAATTATACCGTTGGAGGAGTTAAGATTAACGTTACAAAGATGGATCTGCCGATAAAGAGCGGATTGTCATCATCTGCAGCAGTTTGTGTATTGGTGGCAAGAGCTTTCAATCAGTTATATAACCTGCGTATGAATACTAAGGGTGAGATGCAGGCGGCCTTCAGGGGAGAGCAGAGGACTCCGTCAAGATGTGGAAGGCTGGATCAGGCTTGTGCCTACGGTGTCAAGCCAGTACTTATGGAATTTGACGGTGTTGAAGTGGATTCAAAGGAATTGATAGTCGGAACCACCTTCAGATGGGTGATAGCCAATCTTAATGCGTCAAAGGATACAATAAAGATACTTGCAGACCTGAACAGATGCTATCCGTTTGCCGAAAGTGAAGAACAGAAAAGGGTACAGGAGGCTCTCGGAATTGATAACAAGGAGATTAATGAAAAAGCTATAAAGCTTCTGGAAGAGGGAGATGCCAAGGGACTGGGTGCACTTATGGATGAGTGGCAGGCAAATTTCGATGAAAAGGTAATGCCTGCGTGTACTGAGCTTGTTGCTCCCGTACTGCATTCGGTACTCAGGGATGAAGAGGTAAGGAAGTATATTTACGGAGCCAAGGGTGTGGGTTCACAGGGAGACGGTTCGGTGCAGTTCCTCTGCAGGGACGAAGAGAGTGTCAGAGGGTTGCAGTATTACCTTAAGGAGAAGAAGGGGATGCCGTCCTTTACACTTACACTTAAACCCGGGCAGTCGGTCAGAAAGGCAGTTATTCCGCTGGCCGGATATGGGACGAGGATATTCCCGGCAACCAAGATCATGAAGAAAGGTTTTATGCCGGTCGTTGATAAGGACGGGATGCTTAAGCCGGCCATATTTATAATGCTGGAAGAACTGTTTGATGCGGGGATAGAAGAGGTATGTCTTATTATAGGTGAAGATGAGCAGGAGGATTACGACAGACTGTTTGAACCTGTCAGTGATGAGGTTAAGAGTAAGCTGCCGCTTGACAGGCAGGAGTATGCTGACAGGATTGTTGAGATGCGACAGCATATTACCTTTGTGCATCAGAGGGAGCGCAGGGGATTTGGGCATGCTGTGTATCTGACAAGACAGTTCGCCGGCGGAGCACCGATATTGCTGCTGCTTGGTGATTTCATCTATGAAACCAAGGCTGCAATAAGCTGTTCAAGGCAGGTTATAGATGCATATATGGAATGCGGGAAAACGCTCGTCAGTGTTGAAGAAGTACCGCTTGAGAGAGTTGTCCACTACGGTATATTGTACGGACAATGGGACAACACCGATGAAACAATGATGAAGGTTGAAAGCATGGTTGAGAAGCCTACGGATGATTACGCAGAAGAATTCCTGGGGGTTGTCAACAACAGGAAACAGAAGAAGTATTACGCTACTTTCGGACAATACGTTCTTACTCCGGAAGTATATGATGAACTGGCGGCAATGGTCATTACTGCTGAGAATGAAGGTATCGAAGGTGAAATAGGACTTACCGAGGCATTGGATATCGTGAGGTCAAAGTATGGAATGTATGCATTCAGACCGGAGGGCATATCGTATGATCTGGGACTTCCGGAAGCATACAGGAATACTATAGCGAGATATGGACTCTGATTTGGTCAGAAAGATATTTATAATTGTATTTTGCAATGAATTGTTACCATAATGATAATAAAAACTTACTAAAATAGGGACATCAATTGATTTTGAAACGAAAAGGTTGAGGCGATTTTAATTGGTAAAACTTATATCAGAGTACAAAAAGTATACAAAAGACAATAATAGTATAAAGATAATTTATGTAATAGAAGTAATCTTCTTTATATGGGCTTTATTTGTACTTTTAAGACCCATGTATTCTTGTGTTATGTCTCAAAATAATTTGATATTGAAGAAAGAAGAGGGAGTTAATCATACATTGACAAAACCTATTGACGTCCATTCCGGAAGTTATTATGTTAAGCTCCATTATAATGGGGCTTCATCTGAGGATACATATTCTCTTTGCTCTGAATATAATACATATCCTGTATTGGCAACACATACTTTGTGGGGATTGGATAAAGGAGAAGAGATAACCACGGAATTGTCTTTTTTATCATATCTTAAGGTGGATGGTTTGTATGTGGATTTTACACATAGTAAAGGCAGTGAATTGGTCGTGACCGGAATTGAGGTAATTGAGAATCGTGATTTCAGATATATACTAATGTTTTCTGTTGTCTGCATTTCGATTATTTTAAATCTGTATTTGTTTTGGTATCATATTGCAAATAGAGATGAAAGGATGGTAAGTTTTGGACTGATAGCACTGACATTGTTTACATCTGCTCCACTCATAGGATTCTATATTACATATGGACATGACCTTGAATTTCACCTTAATCGAATAGCTGCTATAACACAGAGTGTAAGGAACCAGTTCCCGGTGAGAATACCGGGATTTTGGAATCACGGCTACGGATATGCAGCCTCGATATTTTACAATGATTTGTTTTTGTATTTTCCTGTGGCTTTAAGAGTGATAGGTTTTTCGCTGCAGACCTGTTATAAGATGTATGTGGTTATTGTGAATTTAGCAACATGCTGTATAGCATACTACAGTTTCAAGCGCATAGGAGGATCGGGGAGAATAGCTATGGTCGTAACATGGCTGTATGTGCTTTCACCTTACCGTATTTCATGTCTGTATACAAGAGCTTCTGTTGGAGAATATACAGCACAGGCCTTTTATCCGCTGATTTTTTATGGATTTTATTGGATATATAAGGCAGAAACAGTTTCTCCTGAAAGACCTCTTAAAGAGAAGATATTTACAGAGTTTAATACTGTTCTCCCTATGTTGTTAGGGGTGAGCGGCATCTTATCCTGCCATGTGTTAAGTTGTATAATGACTGCAATGTTTATACTGGTCACATGTATTGTGTACTACAGACAAACATTTACATTTAGATGCATAAAAAGATTGATCGTCATCGCATTAGGAACGTTTGTTCTGAATGCATGGTATATTGTTCCCTTCCTTGACTTTTACAGAGATAAATACATGGTATCTGAGGTTGATAATTTGGGCGATTTCGGTGCCAAGGGAGCTTACTTATGGCAACTGCTTACTCTTTTCCCAAACGGTGACGCCAAGTCATATTGCCTCAGTGTAACCGATGATTATTATCATACTAATGAAATGTCATATTCTCTTGGCCTTTATTTTGTACTTGCGATTTTTCTTGTAATTGTTGTGTTTATATATGGAACAGATGATTTTAAATATAGACGATTAATGAAATTTTCTACTGCATGCGCAATAGTTGCCGCATTAATGGTTTTCTATCTTTTTCCGTGGGATTTCTTTCAGCAGCTTCATGGCTTTTTTACGATTCTGATTGAAAATATCCAGTTTCCATGGCGCTTTCTTGGATTGTTTTCGTTATTCGCCTCGATATCAACGCTCTTATTGTTAATTTATGTTAAGACTTACTTGGACAGATTCTTTGTTCCTCTTTCTATAGTATTACTTATGATGATGCTTATATCTTCGGCATATTATATGGATACCTTTATGCAACGATCTGAGTTGGTCGACTATAGGACTGAAGGCGAGTTGGACAGTACATATATGGGAGGAATGGAATATCTTCCGGCAGATACTGATCCTGATATATTTGACGAATTGTTTGAGGTCGTATATGCGGGAAAAGGTGTTGAGATATTATCTGCTGTACGTGAAAAGGATAAGGTCATATTTGAATGTTGTAATGGGAACGAAAACAGCGTTGCTGATGTATCGTTGTTGTTTTACAGACATTACCATGCGTTTGATATGAATACGCTCGATGAACTATCTGTTTCGATGAATGAAAACAAATGTATTAGCGTAGCTATTCCGGAAAACTATAAAGGAACAGTATGTGTAGAATTTAGGGAACCGTTATCATGGAGGATCAGTGAGATTGTCACGCTTGTATGCACCCTGATGATACTGGCAATGTATGGCTATACAATACGTAAACGTATTTTTGTGTTTCGTTAAGCTTATCTGATGTAGTTGGAGTTGATAAATTTGTATGCTATAATACAATATATTGTGTTTGGGAGCGTATACAGTTTGAAATGAAAAAGTTAAAGAAGTTTCATGAATATAATAAAACGGACCGGATATTTCTGATAATCTTTGTTATCATTCCGATCGTATGTCTGATGCCGTTACTGGTCGACAGGATCCGCGACAGGCATTTCAACAGTTATACGGCGTCGGAT
Organism: uncultured Lachnospiraceae bacterium; assembly: GCA_946623875.1. GTDB lineage: Bacteria > Bacillota > Clostridia > Lachnospirales > Lachnospiraceae > UBA2868. The sequence goes on from CAMORO010000005.1 coordinate 7,788, forward strand.
GTGCTGAGTGTCGGGATAGGAAAAAGCATAGTGGGTGTTCCCGGAGTTATGCAGGGAGATGTCCTTGAACAGAGCTTTGTCTGTAACTGCTATTCAGTTGCGGAAATAACTGTGTACGCTGACGAGTATCTAAATAACGGTAAGGGTACGGTCAGGTTCGACTTGACCGATGCATCCCGCAATGTTTTGGAAACATGGGATGTCGGGATGGCCGATATAGGAGAGGATGGTATTATTCAATTGAAGATAGATCATCCTACAAAAAGATTGGATATGGCAGGAAAGGAATGCTTTATACGGATTTATACACCTGAAGTAAATGATAATAAGCATTTCAGTATGGCATCGGCAAATAATTGTTATGATAGCGGAGCATTGTATGTTAACGGCGAGGATTCCTATACAGATCTGATCATGGTAATAAATGGAGTGAGTTCTATCATAAACAATGATCACGTGAAGGTGTGGCTGTGTTTATACGTAATATTTGGATTGGAAGCGTTGGCTTTATATATAAGAAAAGCTGTTAGCGGGAGGCGTTTGATCGGTGAAGTATAAATCGTTCTTGATATTTAACGGAGCAATGCTTCTGTTTTTGCTTGCGATGCTTCTTACATATCCTATTGATGTGCTGAGAGAATACAGAATTAAGAATTATCCGTCTGCTTATGAGTATGCCGAACCGTTGTCGGTATATGGAGATGCGTACGTTAAGCAGACATTTACCGTTTCGGATATATCCAACACCTTTAATTTCAGGACTGATGTGGCAAATGAGAACTATTACGGAAGTTTCACGGTTTACTTGTTGAATGACAGTGGAAAGTCTATCGGCAAATGGGACGTGGATAAGCTTGATGTAAGTGAGGGATGGGTTGAATGCAGGCTTCCCTATGGATATATGTTGCCGGAGAAGAAATACTCAATACAGGTTACTGCTCCTGAACTGAAAGAGCAGACTGCCATAAAGCTCGGGCTGGGATATTCAAGTGCAAATGCAAAAGGAGTCGGGGCTCTGGCATATAAACCCGCATGGGTAAACACGGAAAAGGATCAATCCGATTACTCCTTGAGCTTTGGAGTATACAGGCACAGGACGAATGTATTTGGTGTTTCGGCACTTATAATATTGTTTATCACAGCCAATATCTGGCTTGTTCTTAAGGATAAGGGGATTGAGGCTGCTGCCCTTCCGATCATTTTGGGAATGGGGCTTGTCATGCTGGTTTCTTTTCCTTTTGGTCTTGGCATGGACGAGAGGTATCATTTCTTTTCTTCATATGAATTGTCCAATGTTATAATGGGGCATGATAATACAAGTACGATCGAGAATAAGCATTTAATAGACAACGAACTGTTCAGAAATGAGATAACCAATGATCTGTATATTAAGGTTCTTAATGAATTTCCGAAGGGGCACCCGGCAGACACCGGAGTTACGGACTATCTTGATTACAAAAATGATCTTACTCAGCCCGTTTCTCATTTGGCGCAGGCTATTGGTGTTACATTGGGACGCATCCTGAACCTGAACGTTTATCAGATATACTGGCTTGCACGTTTATTTAATCTTCTGTCATATGTTTTTATGATAATGATCGCGGTAAGGCTGGTTCCGGTCAATAAGGAACTGATGGTAATGCTGGGGATAAATCCCATGGTTTTGCGCGAGGCTACTTCTACAGGCTATGACGCACCGGTAATAGGATTGTCGTATATTCTGATCGGCTATATCATTAAGCTGATGCATGACGGAGATAAGATCCTTTGGAAGGATATTTTGATCTGTGCCATCCTGGCTGTGCTGATGAGTCCGATCAAGGTGATCTATGTATTGTTGTCATTTTTGATACTTGCAATACCCGGTAAACAGTTTAAGTCCGTATGGGACCGTCTGATCAAGTCAATTGCCGTTATAGAGGGAGGTTTTCTTTCTGTCTGGTTAAGCAGGAGAAGAGCCCTGCTCGCGGTAATGGGCGCGAGTGTTGCAACTGCAGGACCCGATGAACAGGTTCAGCCGCTCAAATATACATGGAGATTTGTGTTTGACCATCCGCTTCGGTTTATCAAACTGTTGCTGTCGAATATTGTGCAGTCACTGGATTCAAGTATGTATGGTATTTTCGGTGAGGAAATAGGCGTTCCCAAATTTATGATACTTGGATTTATATTGATAATTCTGTTGTGTGCTTTGTCGGCAGAAACTGTAGCTGTTACTGATCGGTTCAGCAGATTGGTATTTACAGGAATAGCTATAGCGGGGTATTTTACTATTTTCTTTGTGTTTATGATGGCAGAAACTGTTTATGGAAAAAACGTAATAGCAGGCTGGCAATCAAGATACTTTGTACCCTTTATCCCGCTGCTTATGTTTTGCCTGTGTGGTTTGAAAGGAACGTTTAAAATAGACCGTAAGTCATTGTTCATGCCGTTTTGGTTTGTTGAGATATTGATAATACTGGGTATTTATAAGGATTTAATATATTAAGCTGAGTCATCGGAGATTTGTTTTATGTGCGGAATAGCAGGATGCTATCATACAGATAAAGAGGTAAACAGGGAACTGTTTGAAGAAATGGTTGATATGATCGAATACAGAGGTCCGGATGACAGAGGTACCTTTTATGACCAAAATCTGGCGCTCGGGCATCGCAGACTGTCGATCATTGATTTAAGTGATGCCGGTCATCAGCCGTTTTACTACAGAGACAGGTATGTGCTTGTATACAATGGTGAAATATACAATTATAAAGAACTGAGAAGTGAGCTTGAAGATGCCGGTTATTCGTTTCAAACCGAAACTGACACGGAGGTTCTGATAGCCGCTTATGATAAATATGGTGCTGCATGTGTTGAACGGTTTAACGGGATGTGGGCTTTTGCAGTGTATGACAGGCTGGAACACTGCCTGTTTTTGTCAAGGGACAGATTCGGAGTTAAGCCATTATACTATTATCATAAGGGCGGAACATTCATATTCGCATCTGAAGAGAAGCAGATCATTAAGATGGCAGATCACCGGTTCAGGGTAAACCGTCCGCGGCTTATGGAATACCTGATACGCGGAGTTCATGATTATTCCGAAGAAACGATGTTTATGGATATATTCCAGCTTCGTGGCGGATGCAATATGTTCTATGATCTGAGAAACGACACGAAAGAAATAAAGCGGTATTATGATATCGCGGATATTCCGCAGAGTGATGAGAGCTTCGAGGAAGCTGCTGCAGGCTTCCGCAAGGCTTTCGAGGAATCCGTGAGGTTGAGGCTCAGGGCTGATGTACCTGTAGGATATTGCCTTTCGGGAGGGCTTGACAGCTCTGCTATCGTATGTATGGCTGACAGGGTCATTAAGGATGACAACCTTGATGTTAAGCAGGAATCTGTTTCTTCGTGTTTTGAAGACAAAAGATATGATGAACAGGAATATATCGATGAGGTCCTTAAATATACGGCTGTCGAAGGACATAAGATATTTCCGCAGGGAAATGATGTACTTAAGGATCTTGATGACGTGCTGTGGCACATGGATGAACCCTTTACATCAACTTCTATGTATGCACAGTGGAATGTCTTCAAGGGAGCCGCGGAGCAGGGACTTACCGTGATGCTTGACGGACAGGGTGCAGATGAACAACTGGCCGGTTATACGGGCTATTACAGCGTGATCTTTGCGGAATATCTCAGGAAGTTTAAATTCGGAAAGTTTTTCCGGGAACTTAAAGCCTATAAAAAGCTCAGGGCGTCGACAGAGAAATATGTGAATTCTAACAAGATCATAATAGAGGCATTGATTTCTGCCTATCTGCCGAGAAAGCTTCAGAAGTTCGGGAAGATACATATGTTTTATCTTAAACAGGGATATCCTTTTGAGCCTGAAGATATAAAGAAGACCATTTACGGGATCGATCTGTATCCGGCCAATGATTCCAAACAGTATATTCTGGATCAGCTTAAATGTAATCTGTCCATGCTGCTGCGTTATGAGGATCGTAATTCAATGGCGCATTCTATCGAATCAAGGGTTCCGTTTATGGATCCCGCGCTTGCCGGGTGTGCATTTAAGATGCCGATCGATTACAAACTGCGAGACGGGATAACCAAGTATGTTGTGCGAGAGGGATTAAAGGACGTGCTTCCCGAAAAGATCCGCACGCGATACAGCAAGCTCGGATTTGTAACTCCGGAGGATCAGTGGATAAACAACAGTCCGGAGGTATTCAGAAAAGAAATAGAAGATGCGGCAAAAACACTTGCTCCGCTGGTTCGAAAAGATAAAGTGATGGAATGGTATGGCAGGATCGAGGGCAATGTTCAGCGTATGGATTTTATGCCCTGGCGTCTGATATGTGCCAGTCATTGGGTTAAGCTGTTCGGACTTGAAGTGTGAGCAGCATATATCCGATAACGGAAATATGTTTGATGGACAGGAATGTGGTTTCTGTATGGATTTGATCAGTGTAATTGTACCGGCATACAATGTAGAGCAGTATATAGCGCGTTGTCTTGATTCGATAACAGGACAGTCCTATACAAATATCGAAGTGATAGTTGTTGATGACGGTTCTTCCGATGCTACTGCACAGATATGCGATGATAAAGCGTTGAAAGATGACCGGATCATTGTTGTGCATAAAAAGAATGAAGGAGTAGCTGCTGCAAGAAATACAGCACTTGATGCCGTAAAAGGGGAATTGGTAGCCTTCTGCGATGCTGATGATTATTATGAACCGGATATGCTTGCCAGGCTGTATGAGACAATGACCGAATATAAAGCTGATATGATCTGCTGCGGATATTATGAGGAATTTTCCGATCATACGGTAAAACGTGGTGCCGGTTTGGGAACGGTTGAATACAACAGGCATGAAGCTTTTGAAGACTACTTTAAGATGGGAGGACGCATAGGGTCCGGCTGCTGGAATAAGCTGATCAGGAGGTCTTCACTTGAAGGGGTGCGATATAAGAAATACACCATGGGTGAAGATGTGGAAATGCTGAGCCGCACTATAGGAAATTGTAACAGGGTTGTATGCCTTGATTATACGGGCTATCATTATGTACACAGAGATGACAGTGCTACCCAATTGGTTTTCCGTAAGGAGAATATGGATATCATCCGGGTTATGGAGGAAATGTCATCAGATATCAAAGATAATTATCCGGAGCTGATCAAGCAGTTCTACGGGTTTCATGCTTCATGGTACGTTGCCACCCTTCAGGTTATGAAGCGGTCCGGTAAAATGAGCGCCTACAAGGAAGAGCAGGCAGTATTAAAGAGTGATATCAGAAGCAATATGAGATTTTACAGAGGGAATCCTTATGTTTACAAGGTGGATATGATCTTGCTCAGATGTTTTCTGATCAACTGTTTTGTTCCTGTTCAAACGGCATATGAGTTGATATCGGCATTGCGCCACAGTAAGTAAATCTTTTAAATCAAAATATTCGAATGAAAATCGGAAAGAAGTATGGAAGAAAAAAAGAAGCTGTATTTGCTTTTGGATGACTGGGATAATGACAGGAATTTTGTGGGCAGGGAATTGGACGTTATATATGATAAGTTTGATGTGACGATTGTTTGCGATACAGCTCACACACCTCCGGATGACAGGTTTGATTGTCTTATATATAAGGAACCTGCAAAGTATCATATGCTGAAGGGTATGTTCAAAGCCCTGTTTGATAAGGATACATGGACAGAGATCATGAGGGCGGCAACGTATAGGTCTGAAGTCAGATCGCATGCATTGACAAGGATATCAGAGGCTCTGCGCTTCTATGTGAAATCATATTTGTATTATGTTTTTCTCAAAGAGAATAACTGTTATGAGGATGGGGTGATCTATTACCTATACTGGAATTTCAGGAAGTGTTATGCAATAACGCATGAAAAGGATAAATATCCGAACAGCAGGGTAATATCACGAATTCATGGATATGATCTGTATGATGATCAAATACCTTCCGGTTTCCAGCCATTTAAGCCGGTAATGGACCGTAAGCTGGATAAACTGATCTTTGTTTCAGAGCACGGGATGGAATATTACCTGTCAAAGTATCATTTGGATAAGAGTGATAAGTATGAGCTGAGATGCCTTGGTACATCGGATCATGCGAAAACGGTTCCATATATATACAGGAATGATATTGAGATCGTAAGCTGCTCGCGTGTGGATCAGATAAAAAGAGTGGGCCGGATAGCTGAAGCACTTTCATATATTAATGATGTTACCGTGCATTGGACACATTTTGGATCAGGCGTTCTTTTGGAAGAAGTGAAAAAGCATTGTAAAGAACTGCTGGATGACAAAGCCAATATCACATATGAGCTGAAAGGGCAGGTAGATAATGCGGCTATACACGCGTTCTACCGTGAACATCAGGTAGATGTGTTTGTTACAGCTTCGAGTTCCGAGGGAAATCCTGTTTCGGTAATGGAAGCAATGTCATATGGAATTCCGATCATAGCTCCGGCTATCTGTAACTTTCCGAATATGATAAAGGGGTGCGGAATACTGGTTCCACCTGATTGTAAAGCAGAAGATATAGCTGATGCCATAGGTAAGCTTGCTAATATGCCTGAAAAAGATATCAGGCAATTGAGACATGATGTGCGTGGGAAATGGGATCGCAGTTTTAATGGAGACAAAAACAATAATAGTTTTGTGGAATTATTGGACAGCCTGTAATGACAACACGGAGCCATTGGAACTGATTAAATGAATAAAGGAGACATAATGGGACTTGGTATAAAAACTAAGATAAGAGCACTTCTCGGGATTGATGGTGAAACTATCGACCAGTTGCGAAGACGCGGAGTAAAGATCGGTGACAACTGTCATTTATACTCGAATGATATTGATTACGGTCACGGATATTTGATCGAAATCGGTAATAACTGTACGATCACGCATTCGACAATACTTACTCATGATGCCAGCACCAAGCTTGTCACCGGCTATTCCAAGGTGGGCAGGATTAAGATCGGTGACAATGTTTTTATCGGTCACGGTTCCGTCATACTCCCTAATGTAAAGATCGGAAACAATGTTGTCATAGGATGCAATACGGTTGTCCGCAGGGATATCCCCGACAATTGTGTCGTTTCGGGGAATCCGGCGACTATCATATGCTCCATTGATGATTTTACGCAGAAGCATAAGGCAAATATGGAAAAATATCCTGTTTACAATACTTATTGGGCGGATAAGACCGAAGAAGAGAAGCTTAAACAGATAGAAGAATTAGATGGCAGGATGGGATACGATATTTAGGTAATCTGCGTAAGCAAGACTTTGCGAATGGGGTTCTGAATAGTTACCGTTATCTCATATATACGTTTATGTAAGGATTAGGATGATGATCGATATACATGCGGATGATTACGCACTGACTAAAAACACATCTTCAGAGATGCTTGAATGTATGCTTAAGGGCAGGCTTGACAGCATCAGCATAGTGCCAAATACCGGGTGCTTTGAAGAATGTATGGATATGTTTTATGCTGCCATACCTTCTATGCCTTTTTTACCGCTTATGAGTGTCCATATTAATCTTGTGGAGGGATTGACGCTGACCGATTCCGGATTGGGGAAGTACCTTGGCTTTTCGTGGGGACAGTTATTTAAGTACTCCTATACACTGCCTGCGGGTAACAGTATAAGGCTGGGTATCGAAAAGGAAATTGCCGCACAGATTGATAAGTGTATGCACGCGATCAATAGATGTATTGAGATCGCAAAAAAGAACGGTGTTAAATGCACTCAGAAGGGACTTCGTATCGACAGCCATCAGCATACTCATCATCTGCCCATAGTGTGGAAGGCAATAACCTCGGTGATCGATGACAACAAATATGATGTTGAATATATCCGCTGCTCAAAGGAACCGCTCGGTGTATTTCTGTCGGATCCCGGTCTGTATAAAACATATCGTCCGATAAATGCTGTAAAGAATATTATCCTTGCCATGTATTCAGGTAAGATCGATAAATTCTGTGAGAAGAGAGGTCTGCACAAAATGTATCTGTGGGGACTTCTTATGAGCGGCGGTATGGATTATGCGCGGATAAAAAGACTGAAACCGGCAATGGAGAAAAGGGCAGTAAATGACGGAAGGGATCTGGAGATACTGTTTCATCCGGGCAGGGCGCTTAAGGATGAGATGAATGATGAGTTCGGGTCGCCGGCGGCCAATGAATTTTATCTGAGTGCTAACAGAAATATGGAAAACAATTCACTGTGTATGCTGAAAAAATAAGGAAAGGCGGATTGATGGGAAAAAGATATCATGGGAAACTGATCTTTCCATGCATGATGGTATTATGCATTATACTATGTGTAATGATATCTTTGCGTTTTGTTGACAACAGCCGTGATTTGGTGAGTCCCGATATAAATACATGGCAATCCAGATACATAGTTTATGATGACGGCTGGTATATGGATGAGAGGATATTCAGGGAGAACGGGCTTAATGAGGAAGATGAAAACGAGATAATCTACGGTCCGTTTGTTCATCTTGATAAGGGCAGTTATTACGCGTTGGTTGAATATGAATCCGCTTTTGATCAGGCACTCCGTGTATATGCTTTTGAAAATGAGGATAAGATAATAACTGAGGAAGAAACAATCCTTCCTTTTGAGGCAAGACAGGTCTGTTACAAATTCAGTGTGACCGAAGATATTGAAAATTTTGAGATAAGGGTGCTCTATTCGGGGAAGGGTTCATTTGAACTTAACAATATCAGAGTATTCCGTGAGTCATGGGGGAGATCATATCATTTTCGTAATCTGCTTATTGTTTTGGGAATTGTATTCCTTATTCTTACGATAGTAGCTTTGAGACCGGATTTATACAGAGGCAGTTACAGCTCCAGGCGGGAATTGTGGCTTGATATGGTTCGCGGTATAGGGATCATACTTGTTTTGGCCGGACATTCAACAGGCAATCCGCTCAGTTGGTTTATTTACGGATTTCATATACCGCTTCTGTTTATTCTGTCCGGTTTCCTGTACAGGAGAGAAAAGATCGGTGCTTATATAGTGAAGCTGGTAAAGAGGTATCTGGTATCCTACTTGATCCTGTGTTTTGCAAACAGCCTGCTGAGGATACCCTATATGCTTGTCGGAAATTATACTTTTTCCGGGATAAAGAACAGTATAATTTCATACTGTATTGCTTCTTTGAAGGGACAGTGGAGAGAGATGCCAAACTGTATGCCGCTGTGGTATCTGCCCGCAATTACCGTGGCACTTCTTGTGTTCAGGATCATAGACATCATCCCGGTATTACCTGTCAAGACAGCATTATATATTGCAATGGCGGTCACGGGATATAACTGGAATGCTCTTATGGATGCTGCCGGTATGCCTAGAGAGCTTCCGTGGGGACAGCATACAATATGTTCTGCTGTTGCATTTATTGCGATCGGGAATGCGCTTAAGACTGTTTACCGAAAAGTAAAGGACAGAACTGATTTGGATAATATCAGATACAGGATCATCATCCTTGGCTTATTTCTCACTGTGGGATTGTCATGTTTGATAGTTGACCATATGTATTTCCGTGATGTAGATGTATATTTTAACAAATATGGAAATATCATCTTAACCTATGTGGGAGCTCTGTCCATGAGCCTGTTTGTGATGGGGTTTTGCAGATGGCTTGATGACAGGATCACGTCTGAAGATATACTCGTTGTGATCGGATGCAATTCCATGTTCTTTTTTGCTTTTGATTTCTGGGGGAAAACACTGGCGCTGTATTTCCCGAGAATCCTTGATAAAGAATGGTGGCTTATGACCTGTGTGCTAAAGTTCATGTTTGTGAGCCTTCTGTTTGTTGTCCGGATGAATATAAGATCCGTTATATTCCAAAAGAAGGATGCGGCACTGAAAAGCAGCTTCCTTGACAAAGTAGTCAAAAGAAATTAATTTATAAAAGTAATGAACAAGTTTAAGCTCTTTGTGGAAAATTTCATAGTTTACGGTTTTGGTGGGATCATTAACAAGCTGATCCCGCTTATTATGATTCCGATTATTACGAGGCTTATGCCGGACAAGACGTATTTCGGCATCAGCGATATGGCTAATACAATTGTGTCCTTCGGTACTGCGATAGCGGTCATGGGAATGTATGATGCGATGTACCGTATGTTTTTTGAGAAGGAGGATGAAGAGTACAGAAAGAAGGTATGTACTACAACGCTCCTGTTCGTACTGGCATCTGCTGTGGCAGTCAGTGTGCTGATCGTTGTTTTCCGGGAAACATTGTCTAAATATTTTCTCGGATCGGATGTATATTCATTCATCATTTATATTGTTGCATTAAATGTATTTGCAGATACCGTCAACACGATAATCGCATCGCCTACAAGAATGCAGAATCACCGGAAGACTTTTCTTGCTGTCAATACCGTGGGTCCACTGATCTCATATACCATATCCATTGTCCTTCTGATGAAAGGATACTATCTTACGGCGATGCCGCTGGGACTCCTGATGGCTGCCTGTATTACATTCATAACATATACTCTGATCAACAGAAAATGGTTTTCACTTAAGCTTTTTGATGCATCCCTGCTTAAAGTGCTTCTTCCGATAGGAATTCCGATGGCTGTAAACATCCTCACTTACTGGGTGTTTAATTCCTGTGACAGGCTTATGATAACGAATCTTATCAATGTGGGTGAATCCGGTGTTTATGCGATAGGAAGCAAGCTTGGACATGCAAGTCAGCTTGTGTATACTGCGTTTGCGATGGGGTGGCAGTACTTTGCTTTTTCAACCATGAAGGAGGATGACCAGGTGCGTTCCAATTCGATCGTGTTCGAGTATCTTGGAGCAATATCCTTTGTGATCACGGCATTTGTCTGTGCATTCAGTAATGTGATATTTAAGCTGCTGTTCACAGATGAATACTACGGCGGATACATCGTTGCACCGTATCTGTTCATTGCACCGCTTCTGCTTATGCTGTTCCAGGTGATTTCAAATCAGTTTCTGGTTATTAAGAAGACATGGCCCAATATGCTTATCCTTATTACCGGTGCCGCGGCCAATGTTTTCTTCAACTACATACTGATCCCTGTTATGGGGATTGAAGGAGCTGCTGTTGCCACACTGACGGGATATATCGTGGCACTTGTGATAGCATCGGTCGTTCTTATAAGGATGAAGCTTCTTGTTATTTCGGGCAGGTTTTATATATCTGTTGCAGTAATGGTATTTACGATGATTGTATGGCGTCTGTTTATACCTGACCGCCTTCTTCCTATGCTTATATTGGCAATTGCAGCATCGGGGGTTATAATATTCATGTATGTCGGTGATCTGAAACGACTTGCTGATGGGATATTAAGAGTGAGGTCAGGTTCAGAAACGGAACCTTCAAATGACAGCAGTAAAGAAACCCGGAAGAAATGAGAAGGCTTGAAAGAAGAGGAAATAAATAATGATAAGACTTGCAATAGTGGTACCATGCTACAATGAGCAGGAGGTACTGCCGGATACAAATAAACAGCTTACAGGACTTATTATGGAATTAAAGGCAGCGAAGCAAATAACAGAGGACAGCTTTATCCTGTATGTCGATGACGGCAGCAGGGATGATACCTGGAAGATCATAGATGAGTTTGCAAAGAAGGAGAGCTGCGTTCAGGGACTTAAGCTTGCAGGTAATGTAGGGCATCAGAATGCATTGCTTGCGGGACTTATGACCGTGAAGGATGAGGTTGATGCGGCCATTTCCATAGATGCGGATCTTCAGGATGATATTGCCGTGATGTCGGATATGGTCACTAAGCTTGAGGAAGGCTGTGATATTGTATACGGGGTACGCAGTGCCAGGAAGACAGATACCTTTTTCAAACGTTTTACTGCTGAGAGCTTTTACAAGCTTATGAAGGTGATGGGGGCCAAGAGTATTTACAATCATGCCGACTATCGTCTGATGAGTGCCAGAGCTATAGACGGACTGTCGCAGTTCAAAGAGAGAAATCTGTTCTTAAGAGGTATAGTTCCGACTATCGGATATAAGTCGGACTGTGTATATTACGAGAGGAAGGAACGTACCGCGGGCGAGTCGAAATATCCTTTGAGAAAGATGCTGGCCTTCGCCTTTGACGGTATAACTTCCTTCAGTATCAAGCCTATGTCATATATCATGGGTATAGGAGTATTTCTGATAATCTGTGCCGTTGCATTTGCAATATATGCTTTTCATTCATATCTCACAGGAAATGTTGTAAGCGGTTGGACTTCGATAGTGCTGTCACTGTGGTTTATAGGAGGACTGGTTCTGTTTTCGATTGGTATGGTAGGGCAGTATATAGGAAAGATATATATGGAAGTCAAGGAACGGCCGAGGTATATTGTCGAGGCGCGGGTAGGAGACAGTTCTTACAAGCGAGCTTGACGCCCTGTATTATAAAATTTATGTGATGTTCTGAAGAGTTACGATAAAATAAGATAAAGGCTCAAAGAAACAGGACGATTTAGGTGGTGTAAAGCAGACGGAAAAATGCAAATATGAAAACGGTTGCCATATCAGGCTGCACCGGACCGATCGGAACAGCCCTTATAAAAAAGTGCATAAAGGAAGGCATTAAGGTTATTGCCTATGTCAGGCCGGGCTCTGAGAGAAGGGATCTGATACCGAAGCATGACCTTGTGAAGATATCTGATTACGATCTGAAGGACTTTGCCAAGATGTCAAGGCTGTCGGGAATGCTCAAGCTCCCCGAGGTGGATGCGTTTTATCACCTTGCCTGGGAAGGAACCGCAGAAGACAAATGGGACGATGCTGAAACGCAGACTGTCAATATACAATATACACTGGATGCGGTTAAGCTTGCACATGCGATGAAGGCCGGGGTATTTGTTGGTGCCGGTTCACAGGCGGAATACGGACGTGTTGATGACATACTTCGTCCTGACACACCTGTCAATCCGGAGAATGCATTCGGTGCGGCCAAGCTGTGTGCGGGACAATTGAGCAGGATAATGTGTGCTCAGTTTGGGATTAAGCATATCTGGACAAGGATACTCAGCGTGTACGGACCTTATGATGGAAACGACACGATGATCATTTCTACCATACGAAAGCTCCTTAAAGGCGAGAAGCCTGCTCTAACAATGGGAGAGCAGGAATGGGATTACCTATACAGCGAAGATGCGGCAGAGGCTTTGTATCTTATGGGAGAGTGTAATTACAGTTCAGAGTATACGGATGCGGACAGGGGTGGTAAGATTTACTGCCTTGGTTCCGGCAAGTCCTATCCGCTTAAAGAATATATCAATGTATTGCGTGATGTGATAAATAAGGATATTGAGATCGGATACGGTGAGATACCGTATTCCGATAAAGAGGTAATGCACCTTTGTGCGGATATTTCCAAGCTGACAGAGGACACGGGCTTTGAGCCACAGATGCCCTTCCCCAAGGGGATAGTACTGACGGTGAAGTATGTGAAAGAGGCGCATCTTTTTTGATCACATTTTGAGCCTGTTCTGAATATTTACTACATTTCATCAGGTGTCATTCTTCAACACACAGGCTGTCCAGTACTTCGAAATAATTCTCGAAGGTTTTGCGGCAGCACAATGGATTAAGAATAGTGACACCGGGAATACGAAGACCGGTTAACGAGAAGGCCATCGCTATGCGGTGGTCTTCATATGTTTCAATGTCGGCTCCGTGCATTCCATATGTATTTGCTTCATGCTCCCCGGCAGCCACAGCCTTTGTATCCACGCCATGTTCATCATCCGTATGATCTGTAAATGGAGGTTCTATATACAGTCCTGTCCTGTCTCCGTTTTCATCGGTTACCGCTTCGCATTTACACCCCAGTCGGTTAAGTCCTGAGATGATCGCATTTAATCTGTCCGATTCCTGGTACTGTATATGCCCGACGTTTCGTATCGTTGATGGAGAGTGCGCAAAGGCAGCAATCACTGCCATTGTCATTGTCTGATCGGAGTAATCCTTCATGCTTATGTCGATGCCGGGATATCTTCCGTTTGCGGGAGGGTACAGCACCAGACCGTCATCGGGGTTTAATCCTTCTGAAATTGCATTCATAACATTTGTACCTGAGATGTTATCCCCGGAATTGGCGCTTGCAGTGCTATGGAAAGTATCGCATATGATACATCCGATATCTTCAAGTGCTTTGAGAAACTGTATATCGCCCTGCATTGAGGCGAGGTGTACATTCTTTACCTGCACTGTTTTCCCGCATATGGGAGACATTGCATAGAAATAGCAGGCAGCCGAAACATCAGGTTCTATATTGTAGGTGAAGCCTGTCCGGGAATAATTGCTATCCTGAGCTCCGGTACCGGATACAGTCTTTACGGCTGGTAAATTGCCGGATTTATTATCTGTGCCTGCGGGATTGACAAAGATCGAGTCACCTTCGCGCGTGTATGAATAACCGAACTGTTCCATCATTCTCAGTGTAATGTTTATATAGGAGCCGTGGGTTCTGGATCCCGTGAGATTTACCCTGAGTCCTTTGTCAAGTAATGGTGCAGACATAAGCATGGCACTGGCATATTGTGAGCTTATATCTGTATCCGTAGTCATTTCATCAACACATATACCTTTTGAACTGAGCCGGAAAGGGAAGTGCCCCTTTTCTCCTGTACATTCGATTGTGACACCGGCTTTTTTCAGGCTTGTAAGAAGGGCTTCCATGGGGCGTCTGCACATCTGGGGTGAGGCATCAAGGAAGTAATCACCTCCTGCAAAGGCAAGAAATACCGTCAGGAATCTGGCGGCGGTCCCTGCGCTTCCCACATTTATTGATGCAGTTCTGTTGGGAATATTTCCCCCGGTCCCGGTAATTGTAACCGTTTTGTCCTGTTCGTTGATCTTTAGTTCAAACCCAAGTGATTTAAGGCATGACAGGAAGGCTCTTGAGTCGTCACTGAACAGCACGCCTGTCAGAGTGCATTTATCTGTCCTCATGGCTGCAAGAAGCAGAGCCCGGTTGGTTATACTCTTGGAGCCCGGAACCTCAACGCTTATTGTGTCATTATCTTTTAACGGTCTTACCGTGTATTTGTTCATAAGCAGATTCCTTTAAAGTTTGTAAGTCGGAAACCATTCACACATTCAGAACAGCATATATATTTTATAAATATATATGCTGTTCTGAATGGTTACAGAATATCATAAATGATTGCATGATGGCAAGTGAACAGGAATAAGGTGAAAAGTATCCCCCTGATTGCTATCCCCTGTAATCTATGGTACATTTATACTTGGGGTTACGGGGATTGTTTATATTTGACAATTGTTGGTTAAAGGAAAGGAGTTTTGACTGTGGAGCGGGTAATAAGAAATCTTCCGGTTGGAATTCAGAGTTTCGAAAAGATAAGAGAGAATAACAATATTTATGTTGATAAGACAGGATATATCTACCGTTTGGTTCACACGGATGTTCCGTATTTTCTGAGTCGTCCGAGACGGTTTGGTAAGAGTCTGCTTTTGTCCACAATGAAGGCTTATTGGGAGGGCAGGAAAGAGCTTTTTGAAGGATTGGAGATAGAAGAACTTGAAAAAGGCAATATGGAAGCATGGCAGCCTTATCCTGTTTTTTATTTTGATTTTAACAGGGATAGTTATCAAAATATAAATGTTTTGGAAGCTATTCTTGAATTACATATAAATGAATGGGAAAAAATATATGGAGAAACTAAACAGGATGCTCCTTTAGGTGTAAGATTTGGTCAGTTATTGCGTGCGGCATATGAACAGACCGGCAGACGGTGTGTTGTTCTGATTGATGAATACGACAAATCGCTTCTCGAAACCATGGAGAATAAAGAGCTTGTTGAGCATAACAAGTCAATGTTTAAGGGTTTTTTCAGCAATCTGAAAAGTGAAGACGCCTATATTAGGTTTATATTTATAACCGGAGTTACCAAGTTCAGTAAGGTTAGTATTTTCAGTGATCTGAATCAACTTGAAGACATAACATTTGATGAAGATTATGCCGGTATCTGTGGGATTACGGAAGAAGAAATTGAAATGACTTTTGAACCTGAAATTCACATAATGGCAGAAGAACGTGGACTGACCTATGAAGAATGCAGGAAGCGGCTCAGGGCTACCTATGATGGGTATCATTTTTCACAGGGTAATATCGGGGTTTACAATCCGTACAGTTTATTGACTGCTTTAAAGAAAAGACGGTTTGGATCGTTTTGGTACGAAACAGGGACTCCGACTTTTCTTGTCCGCAGATTAAAAGAAATTGATTTTGATGTAAGGCAATTCGAAGATAAAACGCTACAGTCCACGGAAATCTTATTGTCGGACTATCGTGTGGAGAATAAGGATCCGGTTCCACTGTTATATCAAACAGGATATCTGACGATTGTAGAGGCTGTGGAAGAAGATGTCCTGACCTTGGGTTTTCCTAATGAAGAAGTTAAATATGCTTTTCTTCAGAGCCTTATGCCTGAATATGTTGAGGAATGCGGTTCGGGATCCGGGAAGGATATCTTTGCGCTGAAACGTCATATCGAGAATGGAGATACGGACTCCGTAAGGTCTGTTTTGACGGCTTTGTTTGCAAGTATAACCTATACAACCAATGCTGCGCCGTTTGAACACTATTTTCAGACAGTGATACATATAGTTTTTACACTCCTCGGAAAGTATACCGCATGTGAACTTCATACGAGCACCGGCCGGATTGATTGTGTGGTAGAAACAGGGAAGTATATATATCTGTTTGAGTTTAAGCGGGATGACAGCGCCGAAAAAGCTCTTCAACAGATTGACGATATGCATTATTCGGATATATATGCTGCAGATCCGAGGAAGCTGTACAAAATAGGTGTCAGCTTTAGCTCTGCAACAAGACAATTGGATGAATGGAAGGTGGAGGAGTAGTAACTATGGGAATTATACAGTCAAATTGGAGACCATAACATGAAGGAAAACAAAAGATCTTACACAATACAGTATGCGTTACTTAACATGATATATTTCGCGGCGTTCTGCACGATACATGCATACGCAGCGGTATTTCTGCTGGATCACGGCTTCAGTAATACAGAGGTCGGCGTGCTTCTGGCTGTGGCCAATATCATTTCGGCGCTGGCACAGCCCTTTGTAGCGGGTCTTATAGATAAGCCGGGTCCTCTGACCAATAAGAACTTTATCCTTATCTCGGTCCTGGTGATCCTTGCGGGGTCGGTTGCGCTGATGTTCGTCGGTAACAACATTGCAATGATCTTCATAGTATATACGATCATATATATGGTCCAGTTCACATATCAGCCTGTAATGACTGCCCTGTGCTTCGAGTATCAGAAGGCCGGGTATAATATAATGTACGGGCTGTCAAGAGGACTTGGTTCCGCAGGCTTCGCGCTGACTTCGGCTTTCATAGGCGGCGTGGTTGAGAGAAGCGGTGTTTTTGTGCTTCTTGTCGTAAATGTGATAACAATGCTGGCATCGGCTGTTGTGATACTTATGTTTAATAAGAGTGAAGTGAAGGAAGAGGAAAAGTGTGAGGACAGCACAGATGATGCTGCCGTAGAAGTCCCGGCCGGGAAAAGGGTAATTGCGGAGCAGAGGGAGGGAGAGGGACAGATAAAAGAGAAAGAACAGAAGGCGCACAATAACATTAAGGAATTTGTGCATATTTATCCCGCGTTCACTCTGTTTCTTGTGGGTATAGTCTGCTTCTTCTTTGCGCATAACATGATAAATGATTTTATGATACAGATAATAAGGGATCTGGGAGGCGGTGAGAAGGAGCTGGGGTATTCCAATTTCCTTCAGGCGATACTTGAACTTCCGGTCATGGCCATGATAGGTCTGGTGCTTAAGAGGATATCCGCGAAAAATCTGCTGCTTATATCCGGAGTGGCTTTTCTTGTTAAGATCATCATCCTGATCTTTGCAAAGAGTATGGTGGCAATGTATGTGAGCCAGTCGCTTCAACTGTTTGCATATGCCGTATTTATCCCTGCTGCGGCTTATTACGTAAATGAGACCATGGAGGATCTTGATCAGGTCAAGGGACAGGCCTTCATTACGACTGCGATAACGGTAGGAGGCGTGTTCTCGAACCTTATCAGCGGACGTCTGCTTGATGCCATGGGAGTAAAGAGCATGCTCATAACGGGAACGGTTGTCTGTGCCGCAGGCGTTGTTGTGGCATTCGCGGCACTGTGCAGATTGCCCTCCTATGTGGCAGACAGTACCTTTGATATGATGTAACCGGAAGCGTACTGCCGGATACAATACTTCTAAAGACTACCGGTAATTACAGCGAAAGAAACACACCGTCATGATCACTGTATCGTATATCCGCCCACTGTTCTGTCAAGGACGGTATCATATACAAAGAAGCTGATGCCGTTGTCCCAGGACATTTCATGATTTTCGTAATCGGTTATTTCCTGATATCCGATGGAACCGTTGGTACGGACCATGGTATGCATGGGTCCGTCCTCCTCCGTGTTTCTGACAAACAGCAGACGACGGTTACCGTCTTCGAAGCCGATCCTGAAATCATATGAATGGGATTCGTAAATGCATTTTCCCGAATTGAGGACAAAGGCACCGATATCATTTATCATATCTTCCTTAAGACCAAGAGATTCAAGGTACTGTATGAGAGATGGATCACTGAGACCTGTAAAGCCCGGAGCAACCGAGCAGAAGATAACGAGATTGCTGTTGTTGAGAAGGTCAAGATATTTCCCGTTTGCACCCTCAAGAGCGGCATTTCTTATATTAAAGCTTAAGGTATCCTG
This sequence comes from uncultured Lachnospiraceae bacterium, assembly GCA_946623875.1. Lineage (GTDB taxonomy): Bacteria > Bacillota > Clostridia > Lachnospirales > Lachnospiraceae > UBA2868. Next base: position 26,579 of record CAMORO010000005.1, read on the forward strand.
ACGCTGGAACAGTGCTTCTTCATCCCATGAAGAGTACTTCGGGTCGCCACGGTGATCTGACAGGTTGTAATTATCCTTAAGATATTGTCCGAAATATCTTGTGAATTTCTCGTTTCCTGCTCTGTTAAGGTGCAGTATCTCGGCGATGTCCGTTTCAAAATCAAGTCCCATTTCATCATATAAAAGGTTGAAGTCAATGTAAGGAACTCCGTATTCATCCGCTATATCAAAGATGGTATTGAACTTGGCCTGCTCTTCGGGAGTAACAACGTATGGCGATGACATGAGAAGAAGGGGGATCCCCTTTCCCTGTACATATTCTATCGTTTTTCTTAAATATGTGATCTCCTTTTCGGTCAGTTCACCCCGTTCCGTTACACCGCTGATATCGGGCATTTCAAAAGAAACGACTGTCTCACGCGCGTCAAAGCCCTTGAAGCGGGCTGTATCATCATAATCTGCAAAATCCAGTTCGCTCAGCTCGGCATATCTTGCATGCATGGAATTAAACGGCACAAGCAGACGCTTGAAAGAATCCTTAAGCGCGCTTATCTTTATCGCGTCTATCCTGTTTTTGTTGTGTCTTATGCCGTATGTGTTTGTAATGAGCCAGTTCTCGGGCTGGTAATCTGTCGGACGGACTCCGGGTGTTGTTATATCAAGGACCACCACCCCCGGTGTCTGTGTTTTAAGTCCTTCGACGATGTAGTGATAGCTGTTCCAGAAGGGCTGTTCCGCAGCCGCAAGATCGAAGCCCGAGATCCCGTATTCATCCCAGAGTAGTCCCGTATTTACATGACAGAAGATATGTGAGCTTCCCACAAAAAGCGCATCGACCGTTCCTTCGGGTTGTCTGTAATAAGCCTTCATCTGTTCAATCCCGTCTTTGGATTTAAGCAGCAGGATCCTGTCGAGGAATACCAGGATCACGCCGAATACTATAAGAACGGTCAAGAGCCGGGCTATATTTTTAATGTGTCCTGATGAAGCACTGCTTTTGAGTGCAGCTTCGTTTGCTCCGTCATTGTTTGTGATCGTATTGTCTGTGTTTTCCTTCATTTGTTGTACCTGTATGGATTATCAGTCTGTTCAGAACAGCACATAAATTTTAAAATACGAAGTATTTAGAGCCTGTTCTGAATTTTTACACTATCTTATGACCGGTTTGCCGGTATAAGCGGAAGACGGGGATCAGAATCTTCCGTATATGAAATCGGATGCATCAAATCCCGAACCGTAATAACCCCAGCAGATGACCATGACGAACAGAACCGCAAATAAGAGCAGGCGGAAGAGGAAATTCTGCTTCGTTATAATTGCTCTTACGACGTTCATCTGCGGGCATCCGTATTCATCACCTTCTGTTCCGACGCCACCCTCGCCATGCTGCAGGATCTCCACAACAAGAAGGATGAGCATAGAGAACATGAGTATATGAAATTCACCCTCATTAATACCCAGGTTGTACAGCGACCTGTCAAAGAATATCCATGGATTAAAGAGCGACAAGGCTGTTTTCCACATGGTGAAGCCGCGCCTTAATGTCTCGGCCCTGAAAAAGGAGAGGCCGAAGATAAACAGCAGGAAGGTGCGCACCCTCATAAACAGGGTGTAACTGAAGGTTTCGGTATTGATGTGCAGCGTCTTTATCAGCCATTTGAAGAATGGTTGACATAACTCCGATATAATTATGACTATTCCCATATACACACCGACGCCGAAGATGTAATTAAACCCGCCTCCGTGCCACAGACCTATCAGGAACCATGAAATGAGAAGTGCAAGGAACTGTGGAATATTGTATTTCTTCTCATAGCCCTTACCGAGCTTCTTTTTACAGAACTTGCGCAGCTTCCTGAAGGCTTCCGTCTGCATTACCGCGTAGAATACATAGGATCTCAGCCATTCCCCCAGAGTTATATGCCAGCGGCGCCAGAATTCCGCCAGCGACACCGAATAAAAGGGATTGTTGAAGTTCTCCGGAAGATTGATGCCGAGTATCTGTGAGAAACCGAGCACAATATCCATGAGTCCGGAGAAATCGGTATACAACTGAAAGGCGAAGCAGGCTGCGGCAAAAGGGATATAGAAACCGGGATACAGTTCATAGTATTCATATATCTCATTTACGATGACCGCAAGACGTTCAGATATTACAAGCTTCTTGAACATGCCCCACAGTACACGCTCAAGGCCGCCAATAAAACGGTCATATGAAAAATCATGCTTTGAATCCCACAGGCGTGAGCTTATCTGTTCATACTGGACTATGGGCCCGGAGGTCATGAGCGGAAAATAAGAGGAGAACAGTGCGAACTTTCCGGCATTGCGCTGCAGCTCGATCCTGCCCCAGTAAACATCCGTAATGTATCCCATCACGATAAGAGAAAAATAGGATATCCTCGGAGGGCATATTTCTTCGGCAATATACATGATACGTGCGACAAGATCATAGTTTATCTCATGATTAAACAATCCTGCCGCCCATTCAAAAATGTCAAGGAAAAAGCCGGTGTATTTGAGTCCCATGAGCATTGCGGCGTCAAATATGATAATAGTACGGAATACAGCCTTCGGATGCTTCGAACCGTCTGTTATATTGAGTGAAGCAATGAAATTGACTGTAAGGAAAACAAGGAAAACGCATGTCTGCAGAGAGGTTGCATTTAAATAGTAGAATACACCTCCCGCGATAAGCAGCCATACCCACTGAAACCTGCCGGGAAGCAGGTAATACACGATCATGACGATCAGAAAAAATATGAAAAAGTCCAAAGAAATTAATGACATTGATTTCCCCTTGATAAAAAATTAAAGACCGGCAAGCATTTTCAGGAATTCTATAGCATGATCGGTACGCTGACTGGTTGCTGTTATTGTAAATACGGGACGTTTGCCGGACTGAAGCTGTGTTGTGAACGCCCCTGCTCCACCGAGTGCGTTAAGGTATTCGGATCGGTCAAGATATACACCCGCGAAATATTTAAGGCCGGGCTTGCGGTCTCCGTTCTCATCATCTTCGTACACAGTGGTATAATACGGTTCGAAGCCCTTCTTTTCAAGTGCTTCCATGAGATCGTCCGTTAATACACCGCTAAGATCCATGTGTGCGCCTATGGCACCGTATTCATCCGCAAGGGTATCCGGAGCGATCACCACATCCAGATCTCCCGCGGCGTACATCGCCATCACCTTCTGGATGTTGGCGGTGGTCATCTGGTCATAACTGTCTTCCGATATTATTATCCCTGTATCTATCGCAAGATTGTAGGTGTCCGTATCAACACCGGAATACCGGATGTAGTCGTCCTTGAAGTAATTGTCCGCGTTGTAGGCGACATCCGAATTGATGATTATTGCATCAAGATACAGGGGGCGCCTGTTGATCCTGTAGTCATGTACAAAGGTGATGATGAAGATGATCACCGCGATCGTTACTATTATATGTACCTTGTAATAGTCCCAGATATATGCTGCCTTTTTCCTGAAGGGCATGTCCTTTAATTTGATATTTTCCTGTCGTATCTCGTCTTTCAGAGCCATCTGATATTTCCGTCCCCGGCTTTATGTTTTATCATGTATTGTCCCCTGCACGGCGGCCGGTGGTCAACACAACAGATATAGTGTAAAAGAAATAGCTTTTTCTGTCAAATTATGCTACACTACTAGTCAGTATTGTTAACAAGCATTATTGGGATGTCAGGAGATAAAAGATGAACGATACATACGTTGAATGCATGGTTGCAAGGAGGAATTCCCCGGCAATGGGGCTGCTGAAGTATATTATATATATACTGACAGGAGTGTCGGCTATAGGTTTTATAGGGGGTTATCTTATATTTCTTGTCCCGCTTGCCGTATTTGGTCTTCTTTCGTTTCTGGTTGTTCCGGGCTTTGAACTTGAATATGAATATCTGTATCTTGACAAGGAACTGACCATCGACAAGATCATGAGCAAGCAGAAGCGCAAGAAGGTAAGGGACATCGACCTGTCCAAGATGGAGTACATCTGTCCCATCAATTCGCATCAGCTTGACCCGTACAAATCGAGGAATCTGAAGGTTTCGGACTATTCGTCCAAGGAAGAGAACGCCAGGGTATGGGTTATAGTATACAAGGATCAGAGCGGTGACGAGCTGATAGGGATCGAACCCAACGAGGAGCTGCTCAAGGCAATAAAGACGGTTTATCCCAGAAAAGTCGTAGAGTATTGACAACAAAAGTCATATTAATATATATTAGAGAGAATATCAAAAATTTAAGAAACGGAGGTAAAGAAAGATGGGTCAGATAGTTGCGGAAGGAATTACTTTTGATGATGTTCTGCTGGTTCCCGGATATTCAAACGTGATAGGCAACCAGGTGGATGTATCAACCTGCCTTACTCAGCAGATCAGGCTTAATATCCCGATGATGAGCGCCGGAATGGATACCGTTACCGAGCACAGGATGGCAATTGCCATGGCCAGGCAGGGAGGTATAGGGATCATCCACAAAAACATGACCATCGAGGAACAGGCCGATGAGGTTGATAAGGTCAAACGTTCCGAGAACGGAGTTATAACCGATCCATTTTCATTATCACCTGAGCATACATTAAAGGATGCCGATGACCTGATGGCCAAGTTCAGGATTTCGGGCGTTCCGATCACGGAAGGCAGGAAGCTCGTCGGGATCATCACCAATCGCGATCTTAAATTCGAAACTGATTTCACCAAGAAAATAAAAGAATGCATGACTTCCGAAGGACTTATAACCGCACCTGAGGGAATTACACTTGACGAAGCCAAGAGTATACTGGCCAGGGCACGTAAGGAGAAGCTGCCCCTGGTTGACAAGGATTTCAACCTGAAGGGTCTTATCACTATAAAGGATATAGAGAAGCAGATCAAATATCCCCTTTCTGCCAAGGATGAACAGGGACGTCTGCTGTGCGGCGCAGGTGTCGGCATCACCGCAAACGTGCTTGAAAGGGTCGAAGCGCTTATTAAGGCCAAGGTTGACGTAGTTGTACTTGATTCGGCTCACGGTCATTCGGAGAACGTGTTAAGATGTGCCAGGATGATCAAGGATGCTTATCCCGATCTTCAGCTTATCGGCGGTAATGTTGCTACTGCCGAAGGAACAAGGGCACTTATAGATGCAGGTGTGGATGCCGTAAAGGTAGGTATCGGGCCCGGTTCGATATGTACGACACGTATTGTTGCCGGCATCGGTGTTCCGCAGATAACGGCGGTAATGAACTGCTATGAGGAAGCTAAGAAGTCGGGAATACCCATTATTGCAGACGGCGGTATCAAGTATTCGGGAGATATGACCAAGGCTATAGCGGCAGGCGCCAACGTATGTATGATGGGAAGTATCTTCGCAGGATGTGATGAGAGTCCGGGAACTTTCGAACTGTTCCAGGGAAGGAAATATAAGGTTTACCGGGGGATGGGTTCTATCTCCGCCATGGAGAACGGAAGCAAGGACCGCTATTTTCAGAGTGATGCCAAGAAGCTGGTACCCGAAGGAGTGGAAGGACGTGTTGCCTATAAGGGACTTGTTGAGGATACTGTATTCCAGCTTGTCGGCGGACTGCGTTCGGGTATGGGATACTGCGGATGTCCCACTATTGAGGATCTTAAGGAGAAGGGCAGGTTTGTCAAGATATCTGCCGCAGCTTTGAAGGAGAGTCATCCGCACGACATTCATATAACCAAGGAAGCACCGAACTACTCGGTTGAGGAATGACGGGATAATACAGAATAGTTACAGAAGAACACAGGAGATTCACGGCAACACATGATACGCTACATCATGAGGGAGCTTGACAGGGCAGTACGCCGTAAGCAGGCTTATGTTTATTTCGGCAGTATATTTTTGCTCTGTATACTGGCTAATATCGCGGTGGTAGCCTTCCGCACCATATATGGTACGAATGAGGGAACCTACGCATACAATATAATGGAATACGCGGCATGGTCCTTTATAGTTCCTTATTTGAGCTGTATAGTCATAGCACATATGGTCATAGGGAAGGATTATCCGGATCCGCATATAAGAGATGGTATCACGAGCGGTCTGAACAGAATTCAGATCTATCTGTGCAATCTTGCGGCAAGCATATCACTGGCCTTTGTTTTTCTGGTGATCACATTTGTGGTGCTGGTCGCATCCACGGCGGTCTTTCATATGGGTGACAACACTCTGACGAAGGAAGCCATCAGAACTTTTACCGGTAAAATGGTGCTTGCACTGCCTCTTTTTCTGGCCGGAATAAGCTTCGGAAACATGTTCCTATTCTTGTTTAAGGACAGGCGTAAGGCTTATGCCGGTTATTATATACTGACATTTGTAATACCGAGGACAATTATGCTTCTTGCAAAAGAACCGCCGGGATTTATCCCGTGTAAGTTCCTGAGAAGGTATACAATATCGCAGTGCTTTACTTTGATACCATATCCGTCAAGTCCTGACAGAAGTGTTCCGTTTATCGTTGCACTGGGCTTGATCTATACTGTAGTATCAACGGTGATCGGCATAGCCGGATACAACAGGGAAGACACTAAAAAAGTGATACAGGGAAATCATGATGATTGAAACGGGGATGAACACGCGGGCTACTTTGGCTCACAAGGTGGATATTGATATTGAGTGGATCCAGTCGCTTCAGGACATTTATGCGGATCTGGCACATGTTTTCATGTTTATATTGAATGATGAAGGCAGACAGATAACCCGTATGTCCGGAGATATTGTTGAGAGGGAACGTATTGCGTCTGCACTGTCGGAGAGACAGGTCAGTGATATTTATGACCGTCTCATGAATTCCGGTGCAGAGGATCAGATCGTTGAAGACACTGTATATTCGAACATGAAGGTTGCGGGCATAGCAGTTAAGGTCGAGGGTATATCTGCAATAAACTTTATCGTAGGTGCCGTTATCGACGGTATCAGGGATGAGAATTCGCTCATCAACTTCCATACCAGGATTAAAGAAGAGGATTTCGGCCAAATCCTTGATTTCATACGGATGATAGCCACAAGGCTGTACAATGCCACTTATTTAAGGGCGGATGCGCTGGCCGAATCGGTGAAGAGCAAATCGGCGGAGCTCCAGATGCTTCATGAGCTGCGCAAGTCCGAATTCATGACGGAAATAGTATCTTTGCTCGACAGTGACGAATCCTTTGACGCGATCTGTACACAGATGGTTAAGCATGTCGGCAATTTCGCTGATATAGCCCATGCCTATGTTCTGCGTCCGGCTGCAAGCGGGGTCGGAGTGGATGTGCTGGGTGAATTCATCAAGGAAGGTCACAAAACCCTGCACGGTATTGCCAGGGTTGATGATGTACTTAATTACATGAAGATAGTTGGGGATAAGCCCACTGTTGTATCATATAAAACCGTACTCGAAGGCGGGACGCGGGAATGGATGACATCCCTCGGACTTACTTCGTGCGTTGCACTCCCGATATTTACATCCAAGCCGAACAGGCAGGTGGCCATGTATATAGTGTTTGCCGATGATGCTCCGGGAAGGATGTGGGACAGGGATGAGATCAAGCTTTTCGGAGATGCTGAGAGGATAATCCAGAGCATACTTGAGAAGCGCGTCCAGAAGAATTCGCTGGCAAGCTCTTACAAATCACTTGAATCCATACTTGACAATGTGGGTACTGCCATTTATGTGCGGGATATCGAATCGGGACAGATACTGTTTACGAACCGTCTGTTCAAGAATTCTTTCGCAAATGAGATACATGACGGTACCATTGAGCGTCTGTTTGAAAAGGACCAGGGATACAACGCGGGTCCGGTTAACTGCGAGGTGGAATATGAGGCTAAGAGACGCTGGTACGATCTTAATACGACATATATAAGGTGGGTGGACGGACGAAGGGTTCTCCTCTGCTCCATTTTTGACATAACGGAGAAGAAGCTGTATCAGCAGAAGATAGAACAGCAGGCCAATAATGACTTCCTGACGGGTCTTTACAACAGGATGAGCTGTGAAAGGGATCTTTCGAAGTTCATAGATGAGGCCAAGCAGGCAAACAGCAAGGGTGCGCTGCTGTATCTGGATCTGGATGATTTCAAGCATATCAACGACGGCCTCGGACATCAGTACGGTGATGTTCTTCTTAAAGCGATATCGCACTGCCTGTCAAGGATCGATGGCGTGGAGAACAGTTGCTACCGTATGGGCGGTGACGAGTTCATAATCATCGTACCGCATACCAGCATGCCGAAGTTTGATGAGATCATCGAGGAAATAAGGGTAGTATTCAACAAGCCCTGGTTTCTTAAAGGTGCTGATTACTACTGCACGACCAGTATGGGTATAGTTACGTTTCCCGATGAGGGAGATTCGGTTCAGGATGTCATCAAGAAGGCCGATATTGCCATGTATGAGGCCAAGAGGAGCGGTAAAAACAGAACCGCATATTACAGTGACGGTAAGGATTCCGATTCGAGCAGGCGTCTTGATATGGAAAAGAGCATGCGCCATGCAACATCGGCCGATTACAAGGAGTTCGAGGTATATTACCAGCCTATCATCGATACACACAAGGGAGATATCTGTACGGGAGCGGAGGCTCTTATCCGATGGAATTCAAGTGAGCTCGGCTTCGTATCGCCCGGTGATTTCATTCCGCTTGCCGAATATCTGGGACTTATCAATCCGATCGGCAATTATGTACTCAGGGAAGCCTGCCTTGCCTGCAAACACTGGAACGAGAGCGGACATCCGTATTACAAGGTCAATGTTAACCTTTCCGTAGTCCAGCTCCTTCAAAATGATGTTGTTGAAACGATCGAGAATATTATCAAAGAGACGGGGATCAATCCAAGGAACCTTACACTTGAGGTTACAGAGAGTCTTGCAATAAACGATATGGATCGTATGAAGCGCATCTTAAGCAGCATCAAGAAGCTGGGAGTGAGGATAGCGCTTGATGATTTCGGGACCGGTTATTCATCCCTGAGTCATATTAGGGAGATACCTCTTGATGTTATCAAGGTTGACCAGAGCTTTGTTAAGGATCTTGCGGTTGACCAATATGCACAGGCCTTCGTCAGGATGGTCGGAGAGCTGGCGGATGCACTGGGAGTCAAGATCTGTGTGGAGGGTATAGAGACAGAGGAACAGCTGCGCGTGCTTGATGATATGAACATAAGGCTTATACAGGGCTTCTATTTTGATAAGCCGATGAGAAGATATGTTTTTGAAGAGAAATATGTCACTGGATGTCCGGACAATATGGATGTCCCGGATGGCTTTTTTGATCCGTTACAGGAACTGACGGACGAAGACAGGAGTATACTGTATTGAAGCACTAAATCTAGTAACAAACAGGCGGAAACCCACAATATTAGGCGGTTGCATATTTTTTTATGATATGTTAACTTATAATGGGTTTGACTTTTTTGGTCAAAAACAATTCTGAATGAGGTATTGGTGGGATGAATCCGAAATTTTTCGACGTTAAAAAACAGAAACAGGATGCCATAGTCAACGCTGCGATCAAGGTATTTGCCGAGAATGGGTACAGGAAGGCGAGTACTGATGTTATTGTAAAAGAAGCGGGGATTTCGAAGGGTCTCCTGTTTCATTATTTTGAGAGTAAAATAGGCGTATACGAGTTCGTGTATGATTACAGTATCAAATATGTGATGCTTGAGCTTAACCAGACGATCAACAGGAAGGAGACTGATTTCTTTGCCATTCAGGGAATGATCGAGCTGACCAAGCTCCGTGTCATGAAGAGCTATCCTTATATGCAGCAGTTCTTAAGCTCGGTAAAGTATGAGACACATCCCGATGCTCTTAAGGTTTTGGAGGCGTCAGAGAATACCATTGATACGGCATATGATGATGTATACAGGAGAGCGGACATTTCCAAGTTCCGTAAGCCTGTCGATCTTAAAAAGATAGTTAAGATGATCGGCTGGATGTCCGATGGCTTTGTCAAGGATAAATTCAGGGACGGAACTCCCGATATGGATCAGATGAATTCCGAGTTCGCAAGTTATCTCGTTATGCTGAGAGACCACTTCTACAGGAGCGATGTTCAGGAAACAGCGCTTGTTTTGGATGAGCCGGTCGCTGAGAACAATATTTCCGTTATGGATGCGATGAAAAACGGAGATGCGGATTTCGTGATACCGTCCATGCCTGAACCGGAATTACCTTTTATGGCTGCTGCCCCGCAAAGAGGATTTATTCCCGGTACCGAACTTAGCTTCGAGGAGAGGCTTGCACTCGGTAAGCAGTCCGTATATGGGCAGCCCCTGCAGGCTAAAAAGGCCGCTGAAGAAAAAGAAAAGAAGGTACAGGCTATAGAGCAGGCTCTCGCGGATTCAAAGGCTGCAAGAGAGGAAACGGAAAAAGAAAATGTTCCCAGGGAAGCGGCTGAAGAAATATTAAGAGAAGCTGCTGCTGAAACAGATACGGCTAAAGAAGCTGAAGCAAATATTGCAGTTATGGACGTAAAGCCTGAGACCGGAGCAGAGGAAGAGGCAGCAAGGGCTAAGGCAGAGGAAGAAGCAGCCAGAGCCAGAGCGGAGGAAGAAGCAGCAAGGGCTAAGGCAGAGGAAGAGGCAGCAAGAGCCAGAGCAGAGGAAGAAGCAGCCAGAGCCAGAGCGGAGGAAGAAGCAGCAAGAGCCAGGGCAGAGGAAGAGGCAGCAAGAGCCAGAGCAGAAGAAGAGGCAGCAAGGGCTAAGGCTGAAGAAGAAGCAGCAAGAGCCAGAGCAGAGGAAGAAGCAGCAAGAGCCAGAGCTGAAGAAGAAGCAAGGGCCAAGGCAGAAGAAGAGGCAGCAAGAGCCAGAGCAGAGGAAGAAGCGGCAAGAGCTAAAGCAGAGGAAGAAGCAGCAAGAGCCAGAGCTGAAGAAGAGGCAGCAAGGGCTAAGGCAGAGGAAGAAGCAGCAAGAGCTAAAGCAGAGGAAGAAGAAGCAAGGGCTAAGGCTGAACAAGAAGCAGTGAAAGCCAAAGCAAAAGAAGCATTAGCAAGGTCCAAGGCGAGAGCAGAGAAGGAAAAAGCGAAAGAAAAAGCTGTAACCATATCCCTTGAAATGCTCGAAAACGGATTTCATGCGTATGGCGCAGGCAGTGATGATTATGTAGCAGGTCTGTATGCTGCATCCTCAACGGTGGCTTCATATCTGCCTGAGTCGGAGATCGATTACTATAACAAATCCAGACTTGGTGATTTTACCTATGGTTCAGATGCAAGAGGAGGTCGTGGAATTCCTTATGACAGTTCTGAAAACATTCAGATATTTGTAGAGGATGATGAGGAACAGGAGACTGACGATCCTTACGCAGATGAAATGGATGAAACATCCGATGATAAAGACGGTGAGGCTGCTTCGGTAATTACGGAAGAAACAAAGTCGGCAGATGATATGGACTATGAGGATCTGTCCGAAAAGATAATGAACAATACAAGCAAACAGACGGAAGAACAGGAGAGGTTTAAGGAGCTTGAAAGCATGGGACCGGCACCCGTACTGCCTGACTTGAGTCCTGAGAATATCAAGCCCAAGAAGACAATAGACGAAGAAGATGAGGATAATGCTCATATTTACAGGCCGCTTAGTTTCTGATAAAATTATATTACGTAACTAAAAATACTTTTCTGAATAGGTACTATATCACAACGGTCCGGGAAAGGGGTTTCTTATGGCAAGTTTTGCGGTTGCGGGAATTGTTCAGGTTGAGACAATTGTTAAGGTGGATGAGATACCGGTGAAATACAGTCCGGTCATCAATAAGCCTAATACCATTTTTACCAATGTCGGTGGCGATGCATATAATGAGAGAGTTGCTCTTAAGGCACTGGGCGATGAAGTGGAATTCTTCTCGATGATAGGAAAGCATGATGTAAAGGGCATTTTCTGGGATGAGGAATTCATGGGAGACCATGATTATGTTTTGCCGGTGCTTGAGGCGACGCCTACCGCAGTTATCCTTTACGATAACCAGAGAAGGCAGCAGATATTTGAAGATATCAAGGACATGCGCGATGTTGAGTTCAACCTTGATCTGTTCAAAGAGAAGATAAATAATGTTGACTGTGTGATCCTTGCCAATGCCAATTTCTGTCGTCCGCTGGCACAGGCTGCCAAGGATGCAGGGAAGCTGCTGGCGATCAATTTCAGGGGTTTTACCGAAGAGAAGATGCAGTACAATGAGGATTATTTCAGTATGGCTGACATCATCTATGTGTCGGATGATAACATAGTGGGAAGCGCTGATGAATTTGTAAGAAAGCTTGCGGATACCTATGATGCGAAGATCATTGTACTCGGTCAGGGAGCAAGGGGACTTACGATATTCTCAAGAAAGGATGATCTTCTTGCCCATTACAATCCTGTTAAGACCAATGAGATCGTTAATACTTCCGGTGCGGGTAATTCATTGTTTTCATGTTTCCTTCACTGCTATGTAACAACGGGCGACGCGGTACATGCTATCAAGAATGCACTGTTGTTTGCTTCTTACAAGATCGGATACATGGGAACATCCAACGGTTTCCTTACGGAAGAAGAATTGGAGCACTGGTACAGGCTTATCTGGGGACCCGGAAAGTAGGATAAATGTTACCGACCGATTATATTCAAAGAATGAAAGAACTCCTTAAGGATGAATATGAAGATTATATAAGGAGCTTCGAAATAAAGTCATACAAGGCGCTGCGCCTGAATCCGCTCAAGGCGGATGAGGCGCAGCTTCTTGCATTATTGGAAAAACCGGACATTGCAGCCGGTGCCCTGAATGGAGGGGAAAAACCGGAACGTGTTCCGTGGGAACCGTTTGGCTGTTATTATGATGACAGAGCAAAGCCCGGAGTAAGTCCGTATCATGATGCCGGAGCCTATTATATTCAGGAACCCAGTGCAATGAAGCCGGTCACCATGATGGAGTGGCATAAGACTGAGGGGATCTCCGGACTGCGGGTACTGGATCTGTGCGCAGCGCCCGGAGGGAAGACAACCCAGATCGCATCATACATGAAGGGCAGAGGAGTCCTTGTATGTAATGAGTATGTTCCGCAGCGCGCCAGGATACTCTCGCAGAATATTGAACGAATGGGAGTACGGAATGCCATAGTCATCAATGAAACACCGGCAAGTCTTAAGGATGTTTTTATCAGTTATTTTGACAGGATACTTGTTGACGCCCCATGCTCGGGAGAAGGAATGTTCAGGAAGAATCCCGAAGCCGTAAACGAGTGGAGCAGCGACAATGTGGATATGTGTGCCGGGAGGCAGGATGAGATTCTTGACTGCGCAGCCATGATGCTGAAGCCGGGTGGTATAATGGTCTATTCGACTTGTACATTTGCACCGCAGGAGGATGAGGAATGCATCAGCCGTTTCATAAACAGACACCCGGATTACGTGCTTATCGGAATGGAGAAGCTGTATCCGCATAAGGTAAAGGGAGAAGGACACTTTGCGGCAGAGCTTAAGAGGAACGGTGAAGCTTACGACGGCTATTGCACGAAAGGGACTGCGGACGGTACCATACTCAGTGAGTTCACGGGAAGAAACGGCAATGCCGGCAGAGACGTTAAAAACGCATCCGCAGGGAAGCGGGTCAGGGACAAAAACCGGCCGGGAAGCGGTAAGAATGCCGGGAAACAGGCGTTGAGGAGTGATTTCTTAAAGGGTATAATAAGAGAAGAGTGTCTGAAGTTCTCGGAGAATAGCTGCTCACTGAGTGACGGAAGGCTTGTGTTCTTCGGAGATAATATTTATCTTGTGCCCGTGGATGCACCCGGACTTGACGGACTTAAGGTATTAAGGCCGGGATTACAGCTTGGGACAATTAAGAAGGACAGATTTGAACCCGCGCATGCACTGGCATTGGCGATCAGGCCGGAGGATGCCGTGAGCGCAGTTGACATAACATATGAGGAAGCTAAGGCATATATAGCGGGAATGAGTATTACACTGACGCAGGAGCATCCAAATGACAGAGATAAAACGGGCAACGGCTGGTGTCTTGTCTGTCTTGACGGTTTGAGCCTTGGCTGGGGCAAGATAACGGGAAATGTTGTCAAGAACCACTATCCAAAGGGACTGAGAAAATATATCTGAATAGTTACCAGTATTTAGTATTAGATCAAGAGGTATGAAAATGAACGGGGAAATGAAGCAGGATACGCAGGTTAACGGATGCAGTTGCGGCAGGGAGCATATAGCGGCGGATATTGTCAAGCTTTTGGCGGACATGCCTCCTGAGGAGGAATTGTATGATCTTGCGGATTTTTTTAAGATATTTGCCGACTGTACAAGAATAAGGATACTGTGCAGCCTTCTGTACGGTGAAATGTGTGTAAGTGAGATAGGCGATGCGCTGGACATGACACAGTCAGCCATTTCCCATCAGCTTCGTGTCCTTAAGCAGGCGAAACTTGTCAAGAACAGACGGGAAGGTAAGACCATATATTATTCGCTGTCCGATGATCATATCATAAGTATCCTGAGCCAGGGACTTGAGCATATAGAGGAATAGCTGCTGATATTGACTAAAAAAAGCATAAATGTTATGCTTTTTACAGAAAACAGTGATAATACGGAGTGTTTTGAGTGTACTGCATGTTCCGAATAATTACATAAACTATACAACAGGGGAGTGTTGAACATGGATTTGTGGCAGGGTTTTAAAGATAAGGTATCTTGCATAAGCAATGCATTTGTAACGAAGACCGGAACCTGGGCGAAGATCGCCAATATAAACGGAAGTATAAGTGATTCGCTAAAGGAGGTCGAGAAGAAGTATGCCATGCTCGGAAGAGCATTTGCCGAGTGTGAATATGATGACACCACCATCGATGAGATAGAGGATGAGCTTGCATCACTTGCGGATGATGATGCAAGAAAAGAGGTTATCGATGCCGTTCTTGCCGTAAGACAGGCAGAGGATGCGCTGGACGATCTTTATGCGGAAAAGGAAAGGCTGCATGGTATAAGACCGTGCAGGTGCTGCGGAAGCGCAGTGGACGGATATATGGATTACTGTCCTTTCTGCGGTACAGCAGTTGTTGATAAGACCGATGAAATAATAAAGAGTGAGATCGAAGTGGTAGTGGATGAGGATTCGGAGGCAGCAGAAGAAGTGGCGAAGGATGTTGCCGGCGAGCTTGCCGATGATGTCAGGCGCTATATGAGTGATCCCGCTGATGAGGAGAATGAGCGGGAAGAGTCCGATACGGGTTCAATACATTAATACAGGAGGAAAAGGCTATGATATGCGGTAACTGCGGAACGGAACTTAAAGAGGATGCATTATTCTGCCATAAGTGCGGTGCGAAGATATCCGCTGCATCGGGGGATGCGGATACGGATGATGCTGTCAGGGAAGAGGTTCCTTCGGATGAAGAAAAGAAGGAGCAGGCTGATCCGTCTTATGACAATGTAAGAAGTGATGCGGTATCAGAGACCTCATATGATGAGTATTTTACAATAGATGAGGAGGAAGATAAGAAAAAGAGGAAGACATATATAACAGGTGCGATAGTTGCGGTCGTATTTGTCTGTTTTATATGCTTCTGCGCAAGCAATACGTTTAAAAGGACTTTTTACAGTCCGGCCAATTACTACCGTTATGTTGAGAAGAAGAATGCGTCAAAGAAGACAGATCTTATAACCGGCTGGTATGGTCTTGCAAGCAGCCTGGTTCCGGGTGGCGGAAGCGTAGGCTCGGAGGGCAGCCTGCGGATACATTTCAGTGAAGACATTCTTAATGATATGGCGGATACGGCGGATATTTACGGTATATCCGATTATTCGTGGCTTGAGGATATCAGTTTTAACAGTAAGAATACGATGTATGATGAACTGTACGGATCGAATCTTTCGGTTGCACTCGGTGATAATACAATACTGACCGTCAATTCGATAAATGATGAAGCCAACAATAAGGCTTACATAAGGATCCCGGAACTCAGTGATGAATACATCGGTTACAATACTTCCGCAATGGATGAGATCAATGATACCATAGAGGATCATACGGGCTATGATGCTCCGTCGGCGGATTCGGTGAGCTCATATATGGCCATTGCGAGAAATCTGCCTGAGGCAGCCAGGATTAAGAAGCTGATCGGGAAGTATTCGGATATTGTGTTTGATGATATCGTAAATGTTGAAAGATCGAAGAAGCAGAAGCTTGAGATAGGCGGCGTAACGGAGAAATGCTATATACTTTCCGTTGATCTTGGTTATAAGGATCTTAAGGCTATTGCAGAGGATATAAGGTCAAGTGCCGCTGATGACAAAGAACTTAAGGACATGATAGTAAAGACGGCCAAGGAAGGCGGAGGGAACGGAGAAAAGGCATGGAGCGATTTCCTGTCTCTCCTTGATGATCTTGAGGATTCAATAGGTGATCTGTCCGGAACAAGGATGAAGGTTTATGTGGACAGAAAGGGAAGAGTCATTGCAAGAGAGATCGAAACGGGCGATGACATGTTCTCTGTAAAATACGGACGCACTGTTGATGGGCGTACTTTCGGTGCTCAGTGTGTGATAAGCGAATACGGAAGCGATATTATTTCGATCAAGGGAAGCGGCAGGAAAGCCGGACAGAATTACGCAGGAGATTTTACCTTCGGTGCCGATGATATGAGACCGATAGCTTTTACGCTTGATTCATTTGATTACGGTGCCTTTACCGGGCAGAAGCTCAAGGGGCAGATCACGGTGGATGTTAAGGAGATCTCAAAGGCTCTTGAGCTTGACGGATCCGATTTCGATTATGTCAACGGATATAAAGCGGTTATGTCTGTGGATTCGCCCGGTGCAGGAACATACAGCACAAAGATCAGCTTAAATGACGGCGTGACCGAGCCGATGGTGATAGATCATTCTTATAAGAAGACAGGCGGATCAAGGGTAAATGTTCCGCAGGATGCAAGGATGATCTACAATGCCGGGGATCTTGGCGGATACATTAAGGAGGCCGACTGGCAGACGGTCAAGAATAACTTAAGGAGTGCGGATGTACCGGACAATGTGATCAAGTCGGTGGATTCCATACAGATGGCAGCGGATTATCTTCAGTATCTGTTCACGGAGCGGGATACAATGATCTTTTAGTGATTGGAACGGATGTAAGTTACAGGTGAATATATGTTGATCGAACTTGAACATATTTCAAAAGATTACGGGAAAAGAAATGTGCTTAAGGACGTGTCTATCAGTACGGAGAGTGGAACCTGCGTTGGTATACTGGGAGCGAACGGATGCGGGAAGTCCACTCTCCTTGCCGTACTGGCGGGTATAAGAAAGGCAACGTCCGGGCGTTTTATATATGACGGAAGGGATATACTTAATGACAGGATGGCGATCGCTTCCGCTGTAGGGTATGTTCCTCAGGGAACCCCACTCATGGAAGAGTTGAGTGCAAGGGACAATCTTCTTGTATTTTACAGGCGAAATGAGCTTGAAAGGGAGCTGAACAGGGGAACGCTTAAGCTTCTTGGAGTGGATGAGTATATAGATGTGCCGGTCAGGAACATGTCGGGTGGAATGAAGAAGAGGCTGACCATAGGCTGTGCGGTGTCCAATCATCCAAGGATACTCCTCCTTGATGAGCCGTCGGCGGCACTGGACCTTATATGCAAGCAGAAGATCAACGGATATCTTCGCGCATATATGAGAAACGGGGGTACCGTATTTCTTGCCACCCATGATAAGGAAGAACTTGAACTGTGCGATAAATGGTATATTTTAAAGGATGGTACCGCAGTCGGATATGATTACGATGGGAATATTGAAAGGCTGATATCGGAGTTTTAAAGAAACAGGACGGAGAAAGTGAGTGAGGAAGTTTTTCGTTTATCTTATTTTACAATATAAGAGAGCCCTTAAGGCACTGCCCGTGGTCATCTTAACAGCCCTTGTGATCTCGGGCTGTGTTTTGTTGCTGTTTGTTATGATCGGGAAGGCCGGCAGGAAGAGAAGTGAAACGGAACCGCTTAAGATCGGAGTTGTAGGTGATATAAATGATAAATACTTTTCCGTCGGGCTGTCCGCAATGCAGCATCTTGATTCGTCAAGATTTGCGGTCGAACTGATCGAACTTAAGGAAACCGAAGCGATACGTATGATCGATGAGGGGAAGATATCAGGCTATGCCGTGATACCGGAAGGTTTTGTGCGATCGGTCATGACAGGTGAAAACAAACAGATCACTCTGGTTACCACCAATGCTTCCGAAGATATAATGACACATCTTGTCAGGGAATTCATGGACTATATTTCTATGTATCTTTTAGAGACACAGGACTCGATATCCGGTCTTTCACAGTATATGTATGATAATGGTCATGAAGAGGATATAGGAAGTGCCATAGATGACATAAATATTTTTTATGTCAATCTAGTGATGAGGCGTGACACTCTTTTTGAACCTATACATTATGTGGGAAGTAATAATACGTTGTCCGCTAATGCCGGTTACATCTGCGGACTTATGATCTTTCTTGTGATGATGTTCGGGATCGCCTATTCTCCTGTATATACAAGGAGGGAAGTATCGCTTAATGCGATCCTGAGGATCAGAGGGCTGCCGGTGGCAGTCCAGGTACTTGCCGAGTACCTGTCATATCTTGGTATGATGTATATATGCCTGCTGCCGCTTATAACACTGTCGGTATACCTGATTGACAGGTCGGGAGTTCTTATCCCTGAGTGGAAGATGGGTTTCCTTGCCGATTACGGATACTTTATCACCGGCTTTATTCCGGTGATCGCCATGTTTGCCACAGTACAGTATCTTCTGTTCCTTTTAACTGACAATTATATATCGGGGATCTGTCTTCAGTTTGCATTTGCGGTCATTGCGGCATATCTGGGCGGCTGTCTGTATCCGCTGTCGTTTTTCCCGGATCCTGTCAGAAAAAGTGCCCTGTTCCAGCCTGCAGGTCTGTCATACAGCTATCTTGCCGATATTCTGCTGTTAAAGGACAGCAGGGTACACCTTATGATGATACTTCTTTATCTTGTCATCTTTTTTGTGGCAGCCGTTACAGTGATGAAAAGGAGGCTGTCGCATGAGAACTGATTATCTTAAGCTGTTTTTTCTTCTTAATAAAAGACTGTTCAGGAAGACCGGTTTCATTGTCATACTGTGTATGATACCGGTAATTGTTTTCGGTATGAAGCTTGTTTCGCAAAGAGAGAGCGGAATAGTAAGGATAGCGGTTGTCGATGAGGGCTCGCCGGAGGGCGGCAGGGTGGCAGACATGCTGCTTAAGGAAAAGTCAGTATTCCTCTACAGCCTGTATACGGATGAGGAGAAAGCGGTCGACGATCTTAACGGTAACAGGGTGGATGCCGTATGGGTGTTTCCGAAGGATTATGATGAGAGGATATCTGCCTATACAAAAGGGCTGATGGGTGCAGATGAAACGGAAGAGGTTCCGGCTGTACTTGTAACCGAACGTGAGGATACGATACTGTTACAGCTTGCCAGGCTTGAACTGTTCGGTTCAATGTATTCGGGACTCTCGTTTTCGCTGTACAACAACTTCATTTCTCTTGAAATATCCGGTGCGGATACAGAGGAAGCCGCATCATATTACCGTAACGGTAAGAGTACGGGAGACCTTTTTAAATACAGGGATTACAGCGGAAGGAGCTCTGAAGCGGCCGACGGAAATGAGGATGGCTATCTGATGGCTCCGGTAAAGGGACTGCTGCTCCTGCTTGTTCTTTTGTGCGGACTTTCTGCGGCCATGTATTACAGAGATGATATTGATAAGGAGATTTTTACGTGGATGCCGGTGGGCAATAAATGGATATTTGAACATATGTATCTTCTGACAGCTCTTCTTGCGGGAGGAGCTGCAGTACTTCTTACCTTCTATGCAACGGGGCTGGCGTCCGGCGCGGATGAAGCGCTCCGCATGCTCATATTTGTGATCTCCTGCTCATGTTTTTGTTCGGTGATCAGAAAGCTGACACCGGGGCTTAAGAGTCTGGCAACCGCGATACCTGTCCTTATGCTTGTTATGCTCGCTGCATGTCCGGTATTTGTATACTTAAGACAGCTTAAGGTTCTGCAGCTTGCAATGCCTCCTTTTTATTACCTGATGGCAGATAATAATCCGAGATATCTGACCTATTTTGCGGTTTATACAGTGGTGACCATAGCAGTTGATGTTTTGCTCGGCAGAGGTAGCAGATGTAGTGGTTGAAAAAAATCATTTCTTCAATTATATTTATGATAGAGGGTTTTTTACAAGGTTTTTCACGTTTTATCATCGGGAGGAAGGCACTTTACGGGGGTTGACTTTATAAGTCAATGAGTGTCTGGGGGAGTATTGTAACAGTAAGGGGAAATTGAAGGGATGATCTATCAGACTTTAAACGGTACGTGGTTAATCAATGAGAAGGGTTCGGAGGCTTACATCGAAGGAAAGATTCCGGGCTCTGTTTTGTCTGCCCTGCTTATACAGCACAGGCTTCAGGATCCGTTCTACGGACTTAATGAGTATTCGACAAAGGAACTGTTCCGGAGTGATTTCTATTTCACCCGGGAGTTCGATGTGATGCCGGAACTTATGTCCCAGGAGCGGATTTATTTATGCTGCAAGGGAATTGATACACTTGCCAAGATATATATTAACGATATGCCTATCGGTCGTGCGGATAATATGCACCGTACCTATTATTTTAATATAACCGGATATTTACGTCCTGTAGGAAACAGGATCACGATAGAGATCGATTCCCCGCTTGAATATATGGAGAACATCCACCCCGGACTTAATAAGGCCGTGCATTATACACCGGAAGGCTGTATGAGTGGTAATCAGTATCTTAGGAAGGCTCACTCGATGTTCGGCTGGAGCCATGCGGCACAGATCCCCGACTGCGGTATATGGAGAAGCGTGGATCTTGTTGGCTACAGCTATATTAAGCTGGATGATGCGGAAATAATACAGCATCATGAGAAGAAAAGCGTTAATCTTGAGATAAATGTATCTGCCGAGGTGTTCAGAAACGATCCTTTTATTATACAGGCGGAGCTTATTTCACCGGAGGGAAGGATATCGGCGATAACGGAAACAATGGTTAACGGCCGCTGTTCCATGAACATGGAGATCGAGAGCCCCAAGATATGGTGGCCGAACGGCTTTGGAGAACATCCGCTGTACACCGTAAGCATTTATGCACTGGATATGAACGGTAATCAGTGGGACAGCAAGACCTACCGTATCGGATTAAGGACGCTTACGATCAGCCGTGATCCGGATCAGTGGGGCAGTGAGTTCTGTTTCAAGGTGAACGGAGTTAAGATATTTGCAATGGGTGCAAATTATGTACCCGAGGATTCGATATATTCATTTGTTACCAAGGAGAAGATAGATTACCTGCTCAAGGCCTGTGTCAGGAGTCATTTCAATACGATAAGGGTATGGGGAGGAGGATATTATCCTTCGGATACCTTCTACGATCTGTGCGATGAATACGGTCTTATCGTGTGGCAGGATCTTATGTTTGCGGACAATATATATGAGCTGAATGATGATTTCCGCAGGAACGTAGAGGCGGAGATCACGGACAATCTCAAGCGCTTAAGGAGTCATGCCTGTCTGGGACTGATCTGCGGAAACAGCGGGATCGAACAGGACTGGGCGGAGAATAAGGAGGTTATGGATCATTCCGGACCGCTCAGGGATGATTACAGAAGGCTGTTTGATGATATTGTTCCGACTCTTATGGAAAAATATGCCCCGTCCACCTTTTACTGGCCGTCAAGCCCTTCGTCGGGCGGAGGCTTTAACAGGCCTAACTCGGAAGAAGCCGGTGACAACCATTTCTGGGGAGTGTGGAAGGATGGTCTTCCGACCGTGGAATATTACAATCATAACATGCGCTTCTGTTCCGAATTCGGTTCACTGTCATGGCCTTCCGTCAAAACGGTAAAGTCATTCACCAGGGAAACTGACAGAAATATCTTCTCGGAAGTAATGGAGTGTCATGTTAAGGAAGCCGGAGCGGGCGGCAGGATGATGCAGTATCTTGCACAGAACTTCCTGTTTCCCAAGGATTTCGAGAGCCTGCTGTATTTAACGCAGATCATGCAGGGTCTTACGGTCAAGAAGGCAGTTGAGCATATGAGAAGGAACAGGGGTCAGTGCATGGGCGCGCTGTACTGGCAGCTAAATGACAGTTGGCCTGTTGCTTCATGGTCAAGTATTGATTATTACGGAAGGTTCAAGGCTCTCCAGTATATGGCAAAGGGATTTTTTGCATCCGTGGCAGGTTCGATATACCGTGAGGGTAACGTCGTTTCCGTGTATATACAGAATGAGACGAGGGATATAGAGGTCAGAAGGGTCAAGGTAAGCCTTCAGACATTTGAGTTCAGGCTCCTTCATGAGGTTGAATATGAGGTCGAGATCAAGCCGTTTGAAGCGGTCAAGGTTTGTGAGATAAATTACACACCCTTTATCGAAGGCCTTGAGAGCCGTGTTTTCATGGAGGCCAACTTCATTGACGAGGACGGTAATGTCGTATCGACGGAGACTGAGGTTTTCGTACCCTATAAGAGGCTTGCGCTTGATCTGTCTTCGATCTCGTATTCCGTTATCGAGCTCGTTGATGAATATGTAATAAGGATGATGTCCGGTGGCTTTGCAGCCTTTGTTGAGCTGGATCTTAAGCAGGCGGATGCGATATTCTCGGATAATTTCTTCCATCTTACATCCAAGAGGGAGAAGGCGGTAAGGCTTAAGAAGGCGGACATAAGATATCTTCAGTACGGTTCGCCGGAAATACAGAACGGATACGAACTCGAGCAGCAGCTTGTTATACGCTCGCTTAAGGATACATTCTAGTGAAGGATCATAAGGGAACCGGTATGGATCTATTCTCATACATGAGTGAACAGAATAAGGAAAAGGAATCGCCTCTTGCCGCGCGTCTTCGGCCGACAACTCTTGATGAGGTTGTGGGGCAGAAGCACATCATCGGTAGGGATAAACTACTTTATCGTGCGATCAAGGCCGATAAGCTGAGCTCCATTATATTTTACGGACCGCCCGGTACCGGTAAGACAACACTGGCCAAGGTTATCGCGAATACCACAAGTGCCGAGTTTGTACAACTCAATGCCACGGTCGCCGGTAAGAAGGATATGGAGGAGGTTACGGCAAAGGCTAAGGATACTCTTGGGATGTACAACAAAAAGACCATCCTGTTCATAGATGAGATACACCGTTTCAACAAGGGGCAGCAGGACTATCTTCTTCCTTTCGTGGAGGACGGTACCGTGATCCTCATCGGCGCCACGACCGAGAATCCGTATTTTGAGGTCAACGGCGCTCTTATCTCACGTTCGATAATCTTTGAACTGAATCCGCTTGATAAGGAGGATATCAAAGAACTTATAAGAAGGGCGGTTTATGATGAAGCCAAGGGTATGGGAGCATACGGAGCGGTCATTGATGATGATGCGGCAGAGCATCTTGCGGACATGGCGGAGGGTGATGCACGTACCGCTCTTAACGCTGTTGAACTCGGTATCCTGACCACTGAAAGAAGTGATGACGGCAAGATACATATAACGCTTGATGTTGCACAGGAGTGTATACAGAGGAGGGTTGTCAAATATGATAAGAGCGGGGACAATCATTACGATACGATTTCGGCTTTTATCAAATCAATGAGAGGCTCCGATCCCGATGCTGCGGTATTCTATCTGGCAAGGATGCTGAATGCGGGGGAAAGTGTGACTTTCATTGCAAGAAGAATGATGATATGTGCTGCCGAGGATGTGGGAAATGCAGATCCTCAGGCACTTGTTGTTGCAACAAACGCTGCGTTGGCGGTTGAACGCGTGGGCATGCCCGAAGCGCAGATAATCCTTTCGCAGGCCGTAGCATATATTGCCACCGCGCCGAAGAGCAATTCGAGTGTTGTTGCGATAGAAGAGGCAATGCGGGCGGTTCAGGAAACGCCTAATATAACTATACCGGTGCATTTAAAGGATGCCCATTACAAGGGTGCAGCCAAGCTTGGCCACGGACAGGGATATCTGTATGCGCATGACTACCCTGACCATTACGTGGAGCAGCAGTACCTGCCGTATGAGCTTGACGGAAAGGAATTCTACAGACCGTCCGGAAACGGATATGAGGTTAAGATAAGAGATCACATGCACAGGCTCAGATCAAAGTAGTGTTCCCATCAGATACGCATATACATCCTGATTCTTTTTCTGCCAGTTGTTGCATATCTCGGCAGCAGCTTCCTCGGACGGCATTGTTATCTTGATGCTGAGCTGATCTATATTCCTTTCTTTGGCGGTTAACTCCGCTACATATTCGCCGAAGGTCGTTTTGTAATAGTCGGCGGAGATGGATACCTCGTTTCGAAGCTGTACGGCGTTCTCGGTAAGATAGGTGTCGATCTCGGTCCTTATTGATTCACTTATATCGTTCTCAAGAAGTTCAAAGGTCTCGCGGCCTTTCCCGGTCATCAGCAGATGAGTGGCGTTGCGGGCGGATTTCGTTTCGAGCAATCCGTTGTCTATAAGCTCGGACATTACGGCCTGCAGTGTGAAGTAATCCGTATAGCCCTTGTCGAGCATGTAGCCGAACAGTTGTGTCCTTGTGATAGAGTAGTCCACCTTGGAAAGTATATATAGGATGATAAGCTTGTAAAGCGTACGCATTTCCGTGTTGTCCATGATAACTCCCTGTTTCCCTGTTGATCATTCCCGTCGAACCGAAATCTTATGAGCCGGGAACGTCATACCATAATCAGTGTATCATTTTTTTTTCATAAATCAAGTTGAAACAGTTCATTTTTTTCTTGACAGGTTTTTTGACGTGTAGTACAATAACATCGTTATATAACAAGAATGCATAACTTCGATACATATCGTTGATATGTAGTCATGTCTAAGGGGATAGCACTCCGCATTGCCGGGTGCAAAGAGGAGTATTGCATCGGAGTAGGGAACCGGTGCGGTAATTAATAAGAAGGGAAATCACATGCCTCCAAAAGAGAAAGTGTCCAAGGTCATGGTGCTTAATGCTGCCTTTGAAATGACCAGGGAAAGCGGGTTCGCCAATGTTACCGCAAGGAAGCTTGCGGAAAGACTGGGGAGTTCCACACAGCCTATATTCCGTGCGTATGAAAACATGGATATGCTGAAGGAAGAACTCTTCTATAAAAGTGCGGAATTGTTTTCGGATCATATGCTAAGCAGCAGGACGAAGGGAAAGCCGGTATATCTGTCAATGGGTATGGCATATATCGAAATGGCCTGTAAGGAAAAGCATTTATTCAAACTGATAGCAGATATTGATGAGTACGAAACGGAAGATCTTCATGAATTTCTTCAGCAGGGTGACTGTAACGAACTGCTTGAGAATCTTCCAAGGACTGAGAAGTTAAGTCCCGAGAAGAAAAAGGAAGTGTTCAGAATGGTCTGGATGTTTACTCACGGCGTAGCCACTCTTGTCACCAGCAAACGTGTCAGCATGGAGATGGAGGAGATAGAGGATATGCTTAAGAGGGCATACGAGGGTTTTGTACATTCGGCTGAATCCTGATATCTGAACATAAACGGGGCAGGATTATGATCCGTATCTTTGATCCTGCAATACATCTGCAGAGTATTGCCGTATCAAAGAAGTACGGATATAATATATAAATTTCCTTCTAAGGGTGAGGGGATCCTTTTGAAGGCTGACAGACTATAATGGGATGAAGGGAAGCAGATGTTAAGGGCATCTGCTTTTCTGAATTTATCATAAGGGGGACCGCGATTGAATACAAATAACAAAGATTCCATGATATCCGCAAAAGCCGCAGAACTCATGCGTCTTTCGACCGACACCGTCATAGTCAATATGCGGTTTATGGATGTTGCGATAAACCGTCTTAAATGTGAAGAAAAGCCCAGTCTGTCCGGTGTCGCTACTGACGGCGGACACTTCTTTTACGACAGCGGATATGTTCTTAAGTCCTATCTTGAGGATGACAATTCTCTTACACGCAAGTTCCTTCATTCGCTTCTGCACTGCGTGTTCAATCACTCCTTTAATTATGATAAGCTTGAGGATGAGATATGGGATATTGCCTGTGATATTGCGGTTGAGAATGTGATAATGGAACTTGATGTTCCCGCCTTCTCTCTTAAAAATGACAGTGACCGAAAACAGCTTATGCGCGGGCTTTCCAAAGAGGTAAAAACCTTAAGCGCCGAACGGCTGTATAAATACTTTCTCGTAAATCCGCTGTCAAAAGTCGATAAGCTGAGAATGACGGAACTGTTTGCGCAGGATCGTCATGTTTATTGGAAGAAGGCAGAGAACTACGAGATATCGGAGCAGGCATGGGAGAAGATAAGCAGGAGGATAAAGACGGATCTTGGAACCTTTTCAAAAGCATCGGGCCGTTCCGAAAGCCTTCTTAAGAATCTGATCGATACAACAAGAAAGAGATATGATTACGGACGTCTGCTTGAACAGTTCGCGGTCACGGGAGAAGAGATCAAGGTCAATGATGAGGAGTTTGACTACATTTATTATACATACGGACTTAAGCATTACGGGAATATGCCCCTTATCGAACCTCTTGAGTGGGGGGATGAAAAGAGGGTGCATGACTTTGCCATAGTGATCGATACATCCGCATCATGCATGGGAGCTACAGTAAGGGCTTTTCTCCGCAAGACTTATGATATACTTAAGAGAAGTGAGAGCTTTTCGAATAAGATAAATGTTCATATAGTACAGTGCGACAGTGAGGTGCGTTCGGACACGAAGATAAGCAGTGAAAAGGATTTCGACGATTACATAGCGCACGGGAAGCTGACAGGATACGGAGGAACGGATTTCCGTCCTGCCTTTGAATATGTGGATCAGCTCGTGGAGGACGGTGAATTCACAGAACTTAAGGGACTTATCTATTTCACGGACGGTTATGGGATATATCCTTCCAAAGCACCTGATTATGACAGTATGTTTGTATTTGTGAAGCATGATGATATGAAACCCGAGGTACCATGGTGGGGTATCCGGGTAGAACTGCTGGAAGAGGAATTGCTGGAGGAAAGCATAACATGAAAGCAGGGAACCGTCATAAGGTATAGCACCCCTTATGACGAATATAGGAGGACAGGCAATGAACATAGGACAGGCAAAGGAATACATTAAACAGACAGTTAAGCTGTATCTTACAAAGGGAGAGTTCGGTGAGTATGAGATACCGGTTGTCAATCAGCGTCCGGTATTCCTGCTGGGAGCACCCGGTGTGGGAAAGACGGCCATTATGGAGCAGATAGCCCAGGAACTCAATATTGCCCTTGTGTCGTATTCGATGACACATCATACCAGACAGTCGGCGATAGGACTTCCGTTTATCAAGCATGAGGAATATGAGGGAATGTCATATGATGTGACCGAATATACCATGAGTGAGATCATAGCAAGCATCTACGAGATCATGCGGGAAACAGGGATTAAGGAGGGGATACTGTTTCTTGATGAAATTAACTGTGTCTCAGAAACTCTGGCACCGTCAATGCTTCAATTCCTGCAGTATAAAGTGTTTGGCAGACATCGTGTCCCGGATGGCTGGGTGATAGTGACGGCCGGTAATCCTCCCGAATTCAATAAGTCGGTACGTGAATTCGATGTAGCCATACTTGACAGGCTTAAGGTCATGAATGTTGAGGCGGATTACAGGACATGGAAGGAGTATGCACTTGAACAGGGCGTACATCCCGCAATAATAAGCTTCCTTGATCTTAAGAAGGAATACTTCTATCTCATAGAGAACACGGTAAACGGCAGGGCTTATGTTACTGCAAGAGGATGGGAAGATCTGTCACAGATGATCAGGCTGTACGAGGATGCGGGCATGAATGTGGATGATACCCTGATAGACCAGTATATCCGTAATGATTCAGTGGTTAAAGAGTTTGGCGCTTATTACGAACTGTACTGTAAGTATAAACGTGATTACCATGTCGAAGATATCCTTAAAGGGAAAATAAGTGACGAGATAACGGAAAGAGCCAAAAAGGCAGGTTTTGATGAGAGGCTTTCGCTTCTGTCAATGCTTATGGACCGTGTAATAGCCGATGTCCGCGGGAATCTCAATGACGCGGATTATCTTGTGGCGCTTAATCCGATGCTTAAGACACTTAATAAGGGATCTGAGGATGAGGGAAGCAGGGACAGTGTACTGACCGGAATGCTTTCAATAAATGAAAGGCTGAGAAATGATCTTAAATCGATGAAGAAAGCTTCTGCGGTATCGAAAGAGGATGAGAGGATAAAAAGACTGTGCATAAGGTTCATGGAAGAGGCCTATAAGGAAGCGCTTAAGTCGGATGAACCCTTTGAGGTGATAAGGAGCAGATATAACAGTGAGCTAAAGACGGTTAAGGACATGAGCATACAGATAAAGGGTGAACTGGAGTCATTGTTTAACTATGCTGAAAAGGCATTTGAAGGAGGAAACGAGATGCTCATACTTGTGACGGAAATGACCGTTAATTCGTACACTTCGAGATTTATCGCAAGATATGGCTGCGATAATTATATGAAGTTCAAGGGTGAACTTATGCTGGATGAAAGAGGTGCCCTCATGAAGGAAGAGGTTCGCGAGCTTATGGAGATGAACAATGGAACATGATTACAGTATAATAAGAAGTAAAAGACGTTCGCTTTCAATAGAGATTACCGATGATGCGAAGCTTCTTGTACGTGCTCCCATGAGAATGCCCGGGCGTGAGATAAAGAGTTTTGTTGAAGAGAAGTCTTCCTGGATAGATAAACATATTGAGAAGGTCAGGGAGAGAAATCAAAGAACTGAGGCTATTGAACCGATCGGACGGTGGGAGCTGCGCGATCTTGCGGATGAAGCACTTCGGGTCATACCGAAAAAGGTTGAGTACTATGCCGGGATCCTTGGGGTGACTTACGGCAGGATCACCATAAAAAATCAGAAGTCGCTGTGGGGAAGCTGCTCATCAAAAGGGAACCTTAATTTCAACTGCATGCTTATGAAGGCTCCGAGGCATGTGCAGGATTACGTGGTGGTCCACGAACTCTGTCATCGCAGGGAAATGAACCATTCCACCCGTTTCTGGAGTCTTGTGGCTTCTGTGATACCGGATTATAAGGCCTGCAGGAAATGGCTGAAAGAAGAGGGAATAATATACCTGAATAAAACAAGGCGGTAATACTTTTGAAGAAATCCGTAAATTTAACGATTCACTTGTTTTATTTGCCTTGAAATGTGATAAACTTATGGTACAGTGATATAAGACGATAATCCGGATGCAATGGCCCGGCATAGATCTGTTCCGATTGTTTGTACTTTACAGTCCCAAAGGATACAGGGGGAAACTGATGGGAATACTCAATTTTGATATATGTGCACTGGTGATCCTTATCATCCTTGCACTGTCAATAGCTGTTAGAAAACTGTATATCGGCCGTTCCAACAGGCTGTTTTGCATGATGATGCTGTGCATATTCATTTCTACCGTTACAGATCTGCTGGCCGGTCTGTTTGGCGGCGTGGTTCCGGTGTCCGGGGATAACCTGGTGATCCGGGCCGTCATTAACTATATTTACTTTCTGGCACGTAATATTACTCCGGTCGTCTATATTTTATATGTTATATCCTATACGGGAGTCTGGCATATTTATGTTACGGACAGGAAAAAATGCCTCTTCTGTTCATTACCGTGCTGTATCAGTCTGCTGCTTATCCTTACCAACCCGTTTACGCGGCTGATATTCTACTTTGATGATTTGTTCAATTATAAGAGAGGTGGCGCTTCGGTAGTACTGTATATCATAGCCATCGGATATATAGTTGCCAGTTGGGGGATCATGATCAAATACAGGAGGCTGCTTACAGGAGACAGGCTGTTCGCGCTTATGACACAGTTGCCGGTCTCTCTTTTTACTGTTGTTCTTCAGCTTATTTTTCCCAATCTGCTGGTTGAGATGTTTGGCTCTGCGGTCGTGGTACTTATCATCAGTACAATATTGCAGCGTGGTGAGGAGATGCTGGATCCCTTAAGCGGAGTACAGAGCTACGGAGCTTCTCTTGATGCCATAAGGAGGTCTTTTGAAACGCACAGAACCTTCAGGATAGTATTCCTGACAGTAATGAACAGTACCGTATTACGTACATATCTTGGCATGGACCGCTTTAATCAGATGCTTAAGGAGATCGGATCAAAGATAACCCACTCCTGTACAGTGTATAAGTTGCGGGCAGATGTTTATTATCTGCAGAACGGAACGTTTGCGATCGTTACGGGTGAAGATGACATGGAAACGATAATTGCCATGTCCGATGCTATGCTTGAGAATCTGAACAGACCCTTCGAGGTACAGCATTTTAAAACCGAGCTTGACTGCCGCTGCTGCATTGTAAGATGTCCGGAGGACATCGACGGATATGAAGGAGTGGTGAACTTCGAGAGTACCCTGAATAACATCTTATCCGAAGAGAAGAGAGCTGTCATGCTTTCGGAGATAGTAAACAGTGATGATTTCAAGCTTAAGAGCGAGCTGGATGATGTTATTGCAGATGCAATACAGAAGAAGAAATTCCGGATGTATTACCAGCCTATATATGATGCCAAGAGGATGAAGTTCGTTTCCGCCGAGGCACTGATCCGCCTTATAGATGACAAATACGGATTTGTTTCTCCAGGACTTTTTATCCCGGCTGCCGAAGCGAGCGGGGCAATACATCAGATAGGCGATTATGTTATTGATGCGGTATGTGAATTCCTGAGCAAATGCGATCTTGACAAGATGGGACTCGAATATATAGAGATCAACCTGTCTGCCGCGCAATGTGTTGAATCGGATCTTGTATTTAAGGTACTTTCAACGCTTGATAAGTATAAGCTTACGCCCGACAGGATCAATCTTGAGATGACGGAGACGGCGGCAGATACCGATCCTGCCATGGTCGATTTGAATCTTAACCGTCTTAACGAAAAGGGGATCAGGTTCTCTCTGGATGATTACGGAACGGGCTATTCAAACATTAAAAGAGTCATATCGCTTCCTTTTGACATAGTTAAGCTTGATAAGAGCTTTGTTGATGAAATGGATGATCCCAGAATGTGGATCGTTATAAAAAACACGGTCAATATGCTGCATGAAATGAAGAAGGATATCCTGGTTGAAGGAGTGGAGGAGGAGAAAACACTTAACCGTTTCCTGAACCTGGGATGTGAATATATCCAGGGCTTCTATTTCTCAAAACCTTTACCTGCAAGGGAATTCATTAAATTCATGCTGGAGAATAACCATTAGGATGAAGACTCTTATCGTAATACTGACCGATTACTCATACCCATTTCTGGAAGACGTGCTTGCAGATGTTGAAAGTTCAGGTATCGGTATAATTCCTGCCGTTGTTGTGAATGCGGGTGCAGCCGGTGAAGCCGTTCTTCGACCGGATGATGGGGGCATGAAGCTGTATCCGCTGGAGCATGTTGATGAAGAAACCGGTAAGGATGCTTACATCATTACGGATTGTTATGCGGGGACAGCTTATGCGTCAGTGAACGGGATAGGGTATGTGTATTACGAGCCCGGTGATGATAGGCAGGATGTGTATGAAACAGAAACATCAGAAACAGAAACACCAGAAACAGAAACACCAGAAACAGAAACATCTGAAACAGGAACATCCAAAGCGGGAAGGTTCAAAACAGTGACTGCGACCGCGAAACCCCAGTGTATCATTAAGGGTTTTGATGAGATCGGTGCTGATTTTCTTATTAAGATGTATGAGAGGTTCCATCATATTCCGTGGACGATGCTAAAGACGGAACGTCTTGTTCTCAGGGAAATGACTGTTGATGATGTTGACAGACTGTATGAAATATATAAGGACCCGTCGATCACCAGGTATATGGAGCCGCTGTATCCCGAAAGATCACAGGAGATCGGATATACAAGGGACTACATAAGATATCAGTATGAATTCTGCGGCTACGGACTGTGGATCGTTTCTTTGGCAGACAATTCGCTTGTGATAGGAAGGGTGGGTATTACAAACAGGGAAGGCTATGAAGAGGCTGAGCTTGGTTATATGATAGCAGCCGACATGCAGAGGCGGGGATATGCAGCGGAAGCCTGCAGGGCAGTCATAGGGTATGCCGGGGATATACTTATGATGAAGGGACTTAACTGCTTTATACAGCCCGGTAATGATGTGTCGGTTCATCTGTGTGAACAATTGGGATTTACTTTTCTTGAAGATGTGATCTTAAACGGTATAGATATGATGAGGTATCATATAGATTTAAACTGTCGTTTATAGAGGAGAAACATATGAATGCCACATTTACGGCGCTTCGTAAGTGCAGGGAGATCTGCGCTATGTACGGGGGAGACATTAACAGACCGGATCCGGATAAGCTGTATAATATGTTCAGGGATGATGCATTGAATATAGCTTATTTTCTGGCCAGAAGTGACGGACTGATCTCCGAGACGGAACTTAGGACCATAAATACGATATTTCAGATACTGATCGATGAAGATATTCTCAAGAAGAATTTCGGTGATGATATCGTTGGTCAGAACAGTATAATCAGGCGTGTCCCCGAAGCGATAAAGATTGTTGCCAAGAGTGAGAAGAATGCAAATCTTGGCGGGAAATGCTATCTTGTCAGTACGAGAGAACTTTTGGATGCTTTTGTGCTTATATCGAATGTTGTGATCAACTGCGACGGTCACAGGCTGCAGTATCCCGTTATGCTCCTGCAACATTTCACAAATGTATGCATACGATATATTGGACAGATAGAGGAAAATGATGAACTTGCCAACGGAACGGCCGAGTATAAGAGCAATGCATACGGAGGGCATATTCCGGGTGCTGTTGCAACCTTATCACGAGCCAATATCCCGGGACTTGAAGAAGAGAAACGCGAGTATGAAAAGAATAACAGGTCTCATCTGACACTGAGAGAACAGATGGAAATCGAGAATGCGACCCTGTTCTCGTCGGAGAGCAGTGTTGCCAAGAAAAGTGTCAAGCAGATACTTGATGAGATGGACGGACTGATAGGTCTGCAGTCCGTTAAGAAGGAGGTTCATGATATAGTTAACCTTCTTACCGTGCAGAAGTTAAGGGAGAGCCACGGACTTAAGACGCCGGATATTTCAAGACATATGGTGTTTACGGGAAATCCGGGAACCGGCAAAACCACCATCGCAAGACAGATAGCGGGTGCATACTGTTCGCTGGGGATCCTTAAAAAGGGACATCTTGTGGAGACCGACAGAGCCGGGCTTGTGGCAGGATATATGGGACAGACTGCCGAAAAGGTGAAGGAGGTTGTCGAATCCGCTCTTGACGGCGTTCTGTTTATTGATGAGGCGTACACACTGGTGAGTGATCGGGAGGGGGATTACGGACAGGAAGCGATCGACACCCTGCTTAAGATGATGGAGGACAATCGCGACAGGCTGGTCGTTATTGTTGCAGGGTATCCCGACCTTATGGAGAAGTTCATTTCATCCAATCCCGGTCTGCGTTCGAGGTTTAACAGATATATACGATTTGAAGATTACAAGGATGATGAACTGTTTGAGATCTTCCTCGGAAGATGCAGGGAGCAGGATTATGTGGTGGATAAATCCGTTTATAAGGTGCTTAAGGACCATATTGCCGGACTGCGTAAGGAAGAGGGAGAGAATTTCGGTAATGCAAGAAGCGTGCGTAACTACTTCGAACAGGTGATAAGCAATCAGGCCAACCGGATCGTTATGACTATGGGCGACGAAGCTTCGTCAGAGACAGGCGGAAATAACGGACGTAACACACTTATGGAAATAACCTTGGAGGATTTGTAAAAATTTATTAGCACTCACCATTGACGAGTGCTAATAATGCTGCTATAATGTAATTATTCAGAGGGTTAACGAAGTATTTTGAGAATTCGTCATAAGATACCTGTTCTGAGTAGTTACATTTTTTATTTACAGAAAGAGGTGAGGTTTTATGGATATCAACCTGTTTACACAGAAGAGCCGTGAGGCATTAAATGACATTGAGCAGATAGCGATGGAGAACGGTAATCAGGAGATGGTGCAGGCGCACCTTCTGTATGCGTTACTGAATCAGGAGGATGGTCTTATTCCCAAGATGATCGAGAAGATGGAAATAAACCTCCCGTATTTTAGTGATGCGGTTAAGCGTATCATTGACGGACGACCCAAGGTACAGGGCGGTAAGCGATACTGGAGCCAGAAGCTGAATGATGCCGTTCTTTCGGCTGAAAAGGAGCTTAAGCTGTTCGGAGATGAGTATGTTTCCGTTGAACACCTGATGCTTTCGCTCATTGCACATCCCGATAAGGAAATGAAGGCTCTGTTCACCGAGTTTGGTATAACAAGAGAGAGGTTCCTACAGGCACTGCAGGCTGTAAGGGGTAACCAGAGGGTATCAAGCGACAATCCGGAGGCTACTTACGATACGTTGGAGAAATACGGTGTCGAGCTTGTTGAGAAGGCTAAGGCACAGAAGATGGATCCGGTTATCGGAAGGGATGATGAGATAAGGAATGTCATTAGGATCCTGTCAAGGAAGACGAAGAACAATCCGGTGCTGATAGGTGAACCGGGTGTCGGTAAAACTGCTGTTGTTGAGGGACTTGCGCAGCGTATCGCAGGCGGGGATGTACCCGAAAATCTGAAAGATAAGAAAATATTCTCACTTGATATGGGTGCCCTGGTAGCCGGTGCCAAGTACAGGGGTGAGTTTGAGGAAAGACTTAAGGCTGTGCTTGAGGATGTGAGACAGTCGGATGGGGAGATCATTCTGTTCATAGATGAGCTTCATCTTATTGTCGGGGCCGGCAAGACGGACGGAGCAATGGATGCCGGCAACATGCTTAAGCCCATGCTTGCGCGTGGTGAGCTTCACTGCATAGGAGCGACGACTCTTAATGAATACCGTCAGTATATCGAGAAGGATGCTGCTCTTGAGCGTCGTTTCCAACCGGTCATGGTTGATGAACCTACGGTTGAAGAGACTATTTCGATCCTCAGAGGTCTTAAGGAAAGGTATGAGAATTTCCACCATGTTAAGATCACCGATTCTGCGCTGGTGTCGGCTGCCGTACTTTCCCACAGATATATTTCGGACAGGTTCCTTCCGGACAAGGCGATCGATCTTGTTGATGAGGCCTGTGCACTTATCAAGACAGAGCTTAATTCGATGCCAACGGAGCTTGATGAGCTTAACAGAAAGGTGACTCAGCTTAAGATAGAGGCGGAGGCTCTTAAGAAGGAGAATGACAGGCTCAGCAGGGAAAGGCTTGAGGCACTTAATGTGGAGCTTGCCGAGAAGAATGAGGAACTGACCAACAGGATGGCTCAGTGGGAGAATGAGAAGAAGTCCGTTGAGAAGCTGCAGGAGCTTCGTGAACAGATAGAAGATAGCAGAAACGAGCTTGCAATTGCCCAGCGAAACGGTGATTATACAAGAGCCGGGGAGCTTCAGTATGATGTTATCCCGAGGCTTACACAGACATTGGAAGATGCCGAACGTATGGTGAATGATTCGGATGCGGGTAAGCTGGTACATGAGAATGTTTCGGATCAGGAGATAGCGCGTATCATATCAAGATGGACTGGAATACCCGTGGCCAAGCTGACCGAAAGCGAGCGCAGCAAGACACTTCATCTTGATGATGAGCTGCATAAGAGGGTCATCGGTCAGGATGAAGCTGTTACCAAGGTATCTGAGGCCATAATAAGAAGTAAGGCAGGGATCAAGGATCCGAAGAGACCCATAGGTTCATTTCTGTTCCTCGGGCCTACGGGTGTCGGTAAGACAGAGCTTGCGAAGTCACTTGCTCAGAGCCTTTTTGATGATGAGAATAATATGGTAAGGATCGATATGTCCGAATATATGGAGAAGTATTCCGTATCCCGGCTTATCGGAGCGCCTCCCGGATATGTCGGCTATGAGGAGGGCGGACAGCTTACGGAAGCCGTAAGGCGTAAGCCTTACTCGGTCGTACTCTTTGATGAGGTCGAGAAGGCACATCCGGATGTATTTAATGTGCTCCTTCAGGTGCTGGATGACGGACGTATCACGGATTCACAGGGACGGACTGTTGATTTTAAAAATACAATTCTTATAATGACAAGCAACATAGGTTCTTCATACCTGCTTGACGGAATTGATGAGACAGGTGAGATCAGGGCTGAAGCAGAGGAAGCCGTGATGGAGGATCTTAGGGCGCATTTTCGTCCCGAGTTCCTTAACCGCCTTGATGAGACCATCATGTTCAAGCCGCTTACCAGGGACAACATAGGCGGTATTGTTGAGCTGCTGATCGCTGACCTCAATAAGAGACTGAGTGACAGAAACCTCACGATAAAGCTTACAGATGAGGCTATGCATCAGGTGATCGAGGGCGGCTATGATCCTGTATACGGCGCAAGACCGCTGAAGCGTTATCTTCAGAGATATGTTGAAACATTGAGTGCGAAGAAGATACTGAGCGGAGATGTTTCGGAAGGTGATGTGATAACAATAGATGTGATTGACGGCGAGCTGAACGTCCGTTAAAGTTGAGTCAGGGGATAAGGTATGTCACCGGAAATATCCCCTGACTCATTTTATAAAAGAGAAAAGTGATCGGAAAAGTGACAGGAACCATAATGTACAATAAGATACAATATGCTTTCATGACAATCGTATTTGTGATGATTATTGCGCTGACGGGCTGCCGAAAGAAGCCGGACATATTGGGGCAGGAGCCCGTTATACCTTTGGTAGAGAGCAGTGTGTCCCAAAATCAGGAAGTTACGTCAGGTAATTCAGCGGATGACACTGTAATTGATGCGGAGGATAAGGCGGACGAGGCTGAGGGACCCGGCATCAGTGAGGATTTTCCCGAACTCCATGTTGAAGGAAAATATGAAGAATACGAGGTGTCGGGAGTGCAGCTTAATGAGGAGCAGCTTGGCAAATTGTCGGCGTTTTTCAATCTTAAGGATGTGAATCCCTATCTGACACAGGTATATCTCATACCTCAGGATTATGATGAAACACTGCAGACAGATCCGGTTAACATAACGTGTATCGGAGGCACGTACGATTCAAACAGGCTGTACAGTGTTTTTTATAAGAAAGAAGGAAGCAATGCACTGTGGAATGTAGTGATGAGAAGGAATGATCCGGATGATGCGGATGATGCGGATAACGAAATCGGAGATGATAGGGATAATGACCCGGGAATAGAAGTGGGAGATTACAGATTTCATTCGAACCGGATGCTGGCAAATGAGACGGATACCGAAAGAAGCCCTGCTCCGGGAACTGTTGCAAAATAACTCTGCATTTTGGTAACTATTCAGAACAGCACATAAATTTTAAAATATCAGGCGTCAAGCTGGCTTGTAAGGCTGATATTTTATAAATTTATGTATTGGATGAATCCAAAACAGCGAAAAATACGAAGTATTTTGAGCCTGTTCTGAATAGTTACGCATTTTGAATATATTTATAAACAGTTCTCTACTTTGATTTAGAGAGAAGCCTTGCGATAAGCGGAGTGATGATGACAGTCATCATGATCCCTATCGCGGCCTGAAGGATATTGTACGGTATGCCGCTTGCGGCTGTGTATATGGCTGAAGACAGTATTGACCGGTTCAGCCTGCTGTTCTGATATATTATCAGAAGAAGAGTGTAGAGGAAATAGCCCGATATCATAAGTAATTCACCCGCCGCGCCGGAGATTGCTATATTCATGTAATTAAAACGGCCTGCATATGTTCGTTTTTTAAGAAGACGGTAGCACATGGCGGCTGCTGTTGCGCTGAATGCCTTTATAACAAAGGTTGCAGGTGCCATAGCCGTATATCCGCCGAGGAGATCGGCCAGAGCACAGCCTGTTCCGGCTGACAGGGCGCCGGGCAGGGGTCCCATTAACATTCCGCATGCAAGAACAAAACCGTCCCCGAGGTTTACATAACCTTCGGCCGGTATTTCCAGTCTGATCACCATGGTCGCAATACACGTGAGGGTTGTGAGAAGCACAACCCTTATTCTTTTTTCGGAAGAAGTAAGTTTATCCATATCTCAAGTATAGCGGTTTTTATCATATAATCAAGAGACTGTTCCGAATAGTTATGATATATGTACCATCCGGAATGGTTACAAAAGGGCTCGGATATGATATAATCATAATGCTCGTTATACGATTTAATTGACGCCGGTGATTTACGTTATTGAGTATAAATAGGTGGTTCTATATGAAATTCGTACACATTAAGCAGATCAGGGGCTCCAGAAGCCTGTACGGTTCTTTTCTGTATATAGCGCTGTTTCCGCTCTTCCTTTTTGGGATTGTTATGATGATATACAGTTCTTATACGCTTACGAGGAATATCCAGGAGGAAGCAAGCAACAACCTTCGCAATGTCGGAGTTGCGGTTCTTGCCGCATATGAGGCGGCATATCAGGGAGATTACAATGTCATAATCGTGGACGGGAGTGTTGAATTTTATAAGGGAAACACTCTCTTAAGCGGCGATCATGCGCTTATTGATGATATACGAAATGATACGGGAGTTGACATATCCATATTTTTCTACGATACAAGAGTACTTACCACGATCACGGATGCAGAAGGTAACCGTATGATCAACAAGGGAGCGAATACCACGATACTCAATACGGTGGTCAATAACAGAACGGACTGTTTTTATAACAATGTTCTCATAGGAAACAAAAGGTATTTCGCTTATTATATGCCGATAATGTCATGGGACGGACTTACCTGCCTCGGAATGATAGGTATGGCAACTCCCGCCGAGAATGTTACGCGTATGGTAAGGAACTCGGTCATAAGAAATCTCCTGATCATGATGCTTGCCATGTTTATCACGGCCTGGTTTATCATGCATTTCACTTCGGGACTTATCGATATAATCCGCAAGATCATGATGTTCCTGACTGAGATATCGGGAGGCAATCTTTCGGCGGAGCTTGACCCTAAGGTTATATCAAGACCCGATGAACTCGGAGAGATGGGCAGGCTTACCAACAAGCTGCGAGCCTCGTTGAGAAAGCTCATCGAAAGAGATGCTCTGACCGAGATCTACAACAGAAGATACTGTTACAGAAAGCTTGAGGATATGATAGACAAAGCTGTACCTTATACCCTGGCCATGGGAGATATTGACTATTTCAAGCATTTCAATGATGAGTTCGGCCACGACTGCGGTGATGCGGTACTTATCGAGGTGGCACGCACACTGAATGATAATATGAGGGGTAACGGATTTGCAGCAAGATGGGGCGGGGAGGAATTCCTGCTTGTGTTTGAGAATATAAGCGGAATGGGAGCCACGCTTGTGACGGAGAGAATACTGGATGATGTCAGGCAGAAGCTGGTTGAACATGATGGTAAGTTCCATTCGGTTACCATGTCCTTCGGAGTAGCCGAGGCTGATCCGCTCCTTACGCTTGATGCGAATATCGATGCCGCCGATCAGAGGCTGTATCAGGCCAAGGAAGGCGGAAGGAACCGGGTTGTGGGTGAGTAATGCCGCATCCGGAACACACATAGGACTGATGGCAGGCGGTTATTAACAGCATAAGTATAAAGAGGTGGCAAAATGCAGGATGCACGAAGACAAAAGGTAAAGACACACAGATTTGAACCGACCGATACCATATCGGGGTTTCCGGTAAGACCCGGTTTCTTTGACCGGGTGGGAGCAAGTATATTTTCGGGCGGCGTTAACTTCACCATATATTCCATAAATGCAACGGCCTGTACACTGTGTCTGTTTCATCATCATGAGGACGAGCCGTTTGCAAGGCTTGACTATCCGGAGAATTACAGGATAGGGAATGTATTTTCCATGTTTGTGTTCGGACTTGAGGTTGAGAATATAGAGTATGCGTACTGTTTTGACGGACCATACGAGCCCGAGAAGGGGCTTCTGTTTGATAAGAAGCAGTATATCCTCGATCCTTTTGCGAGAGCGGTTGCCGGGCAGAGTGTCTGGGGACAGAAATTTTCCGATGCCAGATTTTTTAAGGCAAGGATAGTAAGGGATGATTTTGACTGGGGAAATGATTCCTCGCCCAATTACAAGATGAATGAGCTTGTGATCTATGAGCTGCATGTCCGGAATTTCACGATAGATCCTTCTTCCGGTGTGAAAAAGCCCGGAACCTTTGAAGGTATAAAAGAGAAGATACCGTATTTTAAGGAGCTTGGGATTAACTGTATCGAGCTTATGCCGGTATTTGAATTCAATGAAATGCTCAATATGAGAGAATATAACGGTAACAGGCTGTATGAGTGCTGGGGGTACAATTCCACCTGTTTCTTTGCTCCCAATACAGTCTATGCCCCTGATGATAAATACAATCACGAAGGTACGGCGCTTAAGGAACTTGTCCGTGAGCTTCATAAAAACGGGATCGAAGTGATCCTTGATGTCGTCTTCAATCATACGGGCGAGGGAAATGAAGAAGGTCCATGTTTTTCCTTTAAGGGACTTGACAACAATATCTACTATATGCTGACTCCCGACGGCAAATACTATAATTTCAGCGGCTGCGGCAATACTCTTAACTGCAATCATCCGATAGTCCAGCATCTTGTGAGAGAGTGTCTCAGATATTGGACAATTAATTACAGGGTGGACGGCTTCAGGTTCGATCTTGCAACCATACTCGGACGAAACGAAGACGGAACGCCGATGAGCAAGCCTCCGCTGATACAGAGCCTGGCGTTTGATCCTGTTCTTGGCAATGTAAAGCTTATTGCGGAAGCCTGGGATGCCGGCGGTCTGTATCAGGTTGGTAAGTTTCCTTCCTGGAACAGATTCTCCGAATGGAACGGAATGTACAGGGATGATATGAGGAGATTTTTGAAGGGTGACGATGGAATGGCAGGCGCGGCCGCTATAAGGCTTAAGGGTTCTCCCGACCTGTATCCCGAAGATATCGGAAGCAGGAACGCATCGGTTAATTTTCTGTCATGTCATGACGGCTTCACACTGTACGACCTGTATTCATACAATGAAAAGCACAATGAGGCAAACGGATGGAACAATACGGACGGAGCCAATGACAATAACAGCTGGAACTGCGGCATAGAGGGTGAAACCGGTGATGAAGCGGTATTAAAGTTGAGACACAGGATGGTCATGAACGCCGCTATTGCCCTCCTTATGAGCCGGGGAACACCCATGTTCTATTCAGGTGATGAGTTCGGAAACAGTCAGTACGGTAATAATAATGCATACTGTCAGGATAATAAGGTGGCATGGCTTGACTGGAACGACAGGGAGAAGAATGCGGACATTTTTGAACTGTTTAAGTTCATGATCGCATTCAGACATAAGCATTCAGCCATCAGAAAGAAACATTCAAGCTCTTACGGTCTTCCTTCGGTCAGCACGCACGGATTTGTTCCCTGGATGGATGAGTACTCATGGGAAAGCAAGCAGGTGGGCATAATGTATGCCGGCAGATCTGATATAGTGTACGCATGCTTTAATGCTTACTGGGAGGAGATCGAGATCACGCTTCCAGAGATACCGGATGGTAACGGGAGCTGGATCTGCGTGGTGGATACATGGGCTACTCCCGTGATCAGACGAAGAAAAGTGGATACATTAAATTACAGGATGGGGCCAAGGAGCGCGATCGTGCTTGAGTACAAATAAGCAGGTCCGAGGCAGATATTTTATGGAGCGGTAGTGTATGAACAGAAAGAATGAAGGCAGTGTAATAACTCTGGCTGCGATCTTTATGGGAGTAGTTACGATAGCGGTCGGAGTACTGCTGATACGTGAAACGGCGATAGTGGCATCGTTTTACAATCAGCTTGCCGGTATGGCAGACAGCAGTACCGTATATGTTCAGGACGGTAAGTTTTTAAGAAACGGTTCCGATTCACTTACAAACGAGTGTAGGGCGTTCGTGGTCACCGGAGACAGGGACAGGCTTTACAACTATTTCGACGTTCTGAACGGTGAAAGAAACAGGGATAAGATCCTGTCCTTCATTGACGAGCCCGGTATATCCGAAGAAGCTGGGATCAAGCTGACGAAAGCAGTGCATTCATCCGATGAGCTCACCGGTCTTGAATATCATGCGATAGCGCTTGCCGCACTTGCATACGGGTATTTCGACAGCGAGGAAACACAGCTTCCCGATGAGATAAAGTACTATGATTTTGAACCCTATGAGAACAATGTAAGTGCGGATGAGCAGCTTGCAATGGCCAATAAGCTGATCTTTTCCGACAGCTATGACCGTTCCAAGAAGAAGATATACGAATACATCGATGACTTTGTGGCTGAGGGCGTGGCTGACGTTAAC
>CAMORO010000006.1 GCA_946623875.1 uncultured Lachnospiraceae bacterium
TTCAAATCTTCAATCGTTATATAAGATGGCTTGGTTTTCACTATCTCAGCTATTGTTTTGTTGATGTAATCAGTACGGATATTGTCTATCCTATGATGGAGTTTCTGTACTTTGAGTTTTTGTTTTTGTATATTTTTTCGAGTGGACTCTCCTTTCTTTAAATTTTCATACTTACGGGAGAGACATCTCTGTTCCCGAATAAGTTGCTTTTCAAGTTTTTTAAGCCTTGCC
Organism: uncultured Lachnospiraceae bacterium; assembly: GCA_946623875.1. Classification (GTDB taxonomy): domain Bacteria; phylum Bacillota; class Clostridia; order Lachnospirales; family Lachnospiraceae; genus UBA2868. Next base: position 232 of record CAMORO010000006.1, read on the forward strand.
GACTTGTTAATGTTCTTATATGTCTTACCGTTAGAAACAATCGCTAAATCTTTTAAGCCTAAGTCAATCCCTATGCCGTCATTGCTATTATTAACAATCTTGACATCAGGAATTTCAACAAGAACTGATACATAGTATCTGTCTGTTCTAATGGACACTGTACCGCTTTTAACTTTCCATCCGTCTTTAGTTGTAGGTAAATAGCCCTTTTCTTTAAGACGTACCCAGCCTAAAGTCGGTATGTTTAATCTATGCCTCTCGCATCTACAATCTTTTGGATTATTCTTTACAAAATACATTTTTACATCAGACTTACCCTTCTTCTTGTATTTAGGAAAAGCACTCTGGTGTTTGAAAAATCTTGTGAATGCGGTGTGCCCATCTTCAATGGATTTCTTAACGGCTTTTGAATACGCTTCCTTAATCCATGCTTTATCAGGGTTATTAGGAATATATTCATTATTAAGCCATACGCTAAAACTCTTGCCCGTCATAAACTTCTCACCCTTGTCATATAAGCATTTGTTATGACTAAGATAGAAGTTGTAGACATATCTACAAGTACCAATAATCTTGTTAATCTTAACTTTTTGCTCGGCTGTCGGATTTATTTCCGTCTTGAAGCTCTTTAGCAATTTCCTCATCTCCTTCTATTTGTTTTTTATACTTACGAAGTCCATACAACCTACAAGAAAACACATGGAGTATTGAAACAATATCCTGTACTAATTCTTCTTGTGGTGATAATTCTTCATTGTTTACTATCACTATAGTCGTGTTGAACTTCATACAGAATTTTTCAAACCAATCATAGCCAAATCTGATAAATCTGTCTTTATGGGTGACTATGATAGTCTTGATTTTTTGTTCCATCACTTCTTCTAATAATTGATTCCACTTTTTACGGTTATAATTTAGACCACTTCCATAATCTTCAATACATTGGTCTACAATAATTCCTTTGGCATTGCAGAACTGTCGTAAAAATGAAATCTGATTCTGTAAGTCATCTTTTTGATTTCTTGTAGATACTCTGGCATAAATAACAGTTTGGCGATTATCATTTTCTGTATTTATACCTTTAAACTGAAGATATTGGTCATAAGTATAATAACGCCTATTAGTTGGAGTGCGATTTGCTTTTAGAGTTCCTTCTCTGTCCCAGCGCTGTAAAGTTTTTACAGAAACACCTAACAATTCAGCAAAATCTTTTGGTTTGTAATTAGTGATATTTGAAGTGTTCATAAACAGTATCCTCCTTGAGTATATTTAAACACATTTAATCACTAATGTCAATGTTCTTAATTACTTAAAGATTTCTCCTTTCCATAGTCCTTTGCCGCGCGTATAAGAGCTGCTCCGATTCCATTATTTCTCAAATCTTCTCTAACACACAAATCCTGGAGATATACAACGCTTTGAGGTTTCAGACATGAAACCTTCTTCTGTTGAAGAATCATAACGTGTACAAACCCTATTGCTTTTCCATCAATATCCGCCACAAGACATTGTCCCCTATAGTCGTAAATCCGGTCTATATATTCCGGGTTTGTAAATTCCGATTGAACCTGCTAACGCCGATTACTTAATTGCCATGAATCCATCCCGCCTGCAGAAATCACTAGTCTGCCATTTTTTAACCTCCCGCAATATGATTTCTGATTTATTAACATTATCCGTTGACCTGTTTATTGCATCCTGTTGAGTATCCCGTCCACATCTATTCCCGGATGGGTAGTATATATCTGCAGTATCTCCTCTACAAGAGCCTTATCCACACGGTTTTTCTGCGCGATTTTATCTACGGTCTTGTTAGCGTTCATATCTTTTACGATATTCTTGATGATGATATCCATCTCCTTTGGCGGCGGGAGTTTTGCTCCCTTCTTAAGGAAGGGTGAAAGATCTACTTTTTCAATCTCCCATGCCCTGCTCTTCTCATCTATCTCCATTATCATCAGAGTGACAGGCTGTGTGAACCGCCTGGGCCCGCAGCTTCCGGGGTTAAGATACGTGATATTATCTTCTGTCCTTTGCTCATACTTGTGTGAATGGCCATATACAACAAAATCAACACCGGACAGATCCTTTCTTATATCGCTTTTCTTATGGACCATGTAGAAATTATAGCCGCCAAGCTCTATTTCCAGCTCATAAGGGATATCCTCTGCCCATTCCTTATCTGCATTTCCGCGTACAAAATAAGCCCTGCCAAGCTTTTCAATTGCTTCCGCGGTTTCTTTTGAAGCTATGTCACCGCAATGCAGGATGATATCGCAGTCTTTTATCTTTTCCATGACCTCATCCCTAAGCAGGGAATGAGTATCGGATATGATGGCTATCTTCATTTCTTAAGACCTGTTTCTACTAACATACAATCATTTTCCTTATTATTCGACGTATATCTTTGTTATCTCCTCTTCAAATGGGATGCGGTTATCTTTAAACTCTTTAGAGCGATCAATATTTCATTCGTCCAAATAAAGATATACTGTCAACATATTTTCACAAACGGATACTCTCCGATTTCTTCCTTAATAACTCGTCTTGTCAGATTAAACCAGGATATACAGTTATCAAGTATTATCGCATCTGAGGTTATTACATTTTCCCTGGTATAGAGATTCTTATCAACATCATTTATTACTTCACATACAACATTTACATTTGAGTCTGTAAACATATCCTCTATCTTACTGCTCAACCTGCCAGAATTGGATATGGGTGCATCTATCAGAAAGTATGCTTCTTTTACACCCTCGCTTTCCAGAATCTTTCTTATAGCCTCAACAGCAAAGTCAGTCTTATCGATGATCCTGTATGTCCCTCTTAATCCCGCCAGATCTCTTATGGTACCATCCATACAGTAAAGCAGTGTTGATCCTGAAAAAGCTATCTCCAAAGTTATGACTGTATTGAATGTATCTATATATACAACCGAATCTTTCAGATTATTGATTTCTTTTTCAAGACGTTCTTCAATCCTGTCTTTTGGAGAAATACTCCTTACAAGTGCCAGCCTCTGCCTTTCAGAAAGCAAATAATGGTTTCCAACAAAGGTTGATGCCGGTTTTATCTGGTATCCACGGTTTATAAGATAATACAGCTCCTCACCGGCGGATCTTAACTTGTCGATCTGCTCTGTGAATTCCCTACTATCAGAAGGAACATAACCTCTCTTTACTATATCCGGCATTTTTTCACCTCAGAGATGTTTTTCTTATATGATAGCACAGGTCATATCATATTAGATTAATAACATTGTTATTTAATATTTATGTGTTTTATAGAAATAATTCAGGGCATGGCTGAAATACAAAGAGCATTCGAAATATAGGATTTACCGGCACCGGTAAGCAGCCGTTTCCGACTGCTTTGTTATAGACTCATATTTTATGTTTTTCCTCTGCCACAAATAAAATTCCCTTGAATTAATGCTTTACAAGTGGTATATTAAAGACAAAGGAAAAGCACCCACTCCTTAGTGGATGCTCCCGAAAATTACTAGGCTAAACCGCTCTTATGAGCAGCTCCTCTCTCGTTTGCAGACGAGAGAGGCATTTTTATTTTTGCTTCTTGTTTCTCTTATTATCGAGAAAGTTCAGCAACGCAACTACCAGCGAACCGAGCCGCTTAAAACCTGCTATCCCTCGCCAACTGCATTGATCTCATAAGGTGTGGACTGGTAGACGTAATAATTCAGCCAGTTTGTGTAAAGAAGCTGCCCTGTTGAACGCCAGTTAACTATCGGGTCTTTGGCCGGATCATCGTCCGGGAAGTAATTCTTCGGTATCCTTGGATCAAGCCCTTTCTCAAGATCTCTGAAGTACTCATCCTTCAGTGTGTTCGAGTCATACTCCGCATGACACAAAACGAAAAACTTACGTGAATCCTCAGTCTTTACTATGGTAACGCCTGCCTCTTCCGACCATGCCATAAGCTCAAGTTCGGGAATCCTCTCTATATCTTCCCGCTTAACATATATTTCTCTTGAATGTGGAGCATAGAACACATCATCAAAGCCACGGAACAGCGGTGCATTGGGCTTGAGCTTCACATGCGGGAATATTCCCGACAGCTTCTCGTCATAGTACTCATGCATAATCCCGTAGTGGTGATACAGTCCGGCAAATGCTCCCCAGCACAGATAATATGTACAGTGCACATGCTTCTCCGCCCAGTCCATTATCGTACACAGTTCATCCCAGTATGCAACGTCCTCATACATAACATACGCAAGAGGCGCTCCGGTTATAATAAGACCGTCGAACTTCTCGCTCTTTATCTGGTCAAAGGTAACGTAAAAAGAATCCAGATGATGTGTATCAACATGTGTCGGCGTATATGATGCTGTCTGCAGAAGCTCTATATCCACCTGAAGCGGCGAATTACTGAGCTTCCGAAGAAGCTGTGTCTCCGTTACCTCTTTATTGGGCATGAGATTCAGGATAAGCATCTTAAGCGGTCTGATATCCTGATGCATTGCCCTGTTCTCATCCATTACAAATATGTTTTCATCTTCCAGTATCCTCTGAGCCGGAAGATCGCTCTTTACCTTGATGGGCATTGTAATACTCCTCCTCTGACACCCCTTATTCTCTGTATCATTAAACTATCCCGACGATCAGCTTGTCACCATCATTTTCTTTTGTCAAGACCGCACGCAGCGTAACATCTTTTGGCTTACCGTCAAACATAAGACGATACTTCATTTCGAACTTTCCTTTTTCCCTGATCGTTTCCAATACTTTTTCTTTTGTAAAGCTTTCGATGAACCGCTCAAGGTCATCTTTATATACAAGATTCCGGCTTTTCTCTCTGGTTGTTTTGAAGAAATCCTCACCGTGTTCTGCCAGTCCGTAGTCCTTAAAGTCTTTATTCGAAGTACATTCTATATAATATTCCGTATCCAGATTTACTGCATACATACATATATATTCACCGACCAGGGCACTTACCCTTGAATATACAATACTTTCACGAAGCATCTTTTCATACAGTTTCTGCTTCTGCATCTGCAGGTCTATGTTGCTTATCGCGATGATAATATATTCATTGAAACCGGTGACCTTTGCTATCTTCATATTCACATAAGCCGGTCCTTTATCATAGTTCATCCTATAAGTCAGTGTAAATGAACCCTGTTCATTAAGTGAATGGATAATATTTTCCTTGGTAAATGCTGACAGAACACCATCCAGATCATCCTGATACACGTATTTCACAGCATCGATACGGCTCTTTTCAAAGAAGTCGGTGCCTCGTTTTTCAAGAGCCATGGATTCCTTTCCTTCCTCGGATGAAAAAATAATGAAATCCTCGGTCTCAATATTCACATAATACAACATAAAATAATTGGCTGCCAGAGATTTGGCTATATTAGAATAAGTGATCCTGTTTGTTTCATCGGTAATGGCAAGTATTGCAACTGCAAAAGCCACTGTTCCGGTAACACGATTGACTGCTATCCTTCGTACAAACGCATGGAAGATCCTGTTACTCGGAAGCTTCTCTTTTAACACGATCCTGTCATGATCATCATCTGTCTGCTCAAGTATTTTCCGAAGCATATCTCCTTTGACAGTATCAAATGAAACAAATTCCATGTTCCAATTATCAAGTATATTATCGTAATTATCCAAGGCGAAATCGCGATAAGACCGGTTAGAGCGTGTAATGCGGAAAGTCTCATCCTTAATTTCCATAACGGCAACCGGAAGTGTATTGAAATATCCCTTAAAGGAAGTGTCTTTTTCCTCAACATTCCCTATAATATCGAACAGATTCAAACGGCCTACGGTCTCATAATATGATTCCTCCTCCGGATTTTCGAAACCGATCTGCACCCCTCTTCTGTATTTGTCCAATACCTTTTCCATTGGTATGGGTTTCTCGTAGAAATATCCCTGCAGTTTGGAGCAGCCTATCTCTCTTAAGAATACTGCATTCTCCTCTGTCTCCACACCTTCGCATACCGTATCGATACCAAGTGCCGTTGTCATTCTCATGAGTTCGGTAAGGATTATCCTTCCGTTCTCTCCTTTATCAAGATCCTTCAGGAAACGCATATCGAACTTGATCAGATCGAATTCAAGCTGCTTAAGCACATCCAGTGATGAATAACCGCTTCCAAAGTCATCCATCCACACAGGAAATCCGAGCCTTCTGAATCTATCTATCTGTTCCTTCATGAACTCGAAATTGCTTCCCACAGCACTCTCGGTAATCTCTATTGTTATCTTGTCATGACTTACGCCGGCATTATCAACACGTTTTACTATCTCACTTACTATATCGCAGGCTTCAAAATCGGTTCTTGAAAGATTGATCGACTGCGGAACAATGTGCAGTCCTTCTTCCTCAAATACCCTGATCTTATCAAGTACCTGATCAAGCACATACAGATCAAGCTTATATACAAGCTCCGCATCTTCAAGTATGGGAATAAAATCAGCAGGCGAAAGAAATCCCCTCTTAGGATCTATCCATCTTGCCAATGCTTCCTCATCACATACTCTTCCTGTGATCGATCTTATTATCGGCTGATAATAAACGGTTATCCATTTCTCCTCAATTGCCCTGTCAAGATTGGTGACAAAATACTGACGCCTCTCAACATTCTCCTGCATGGCTTTATTGAAATAATGAATATCCGAAACATAGGTGTTACGCAGGGAATCGCAGGCGATCTTAGCCCTGTCACAGGCCGTGCTTATATCAATCTTATCCGTTCCCGGATAATAAACTCCTGCTCTTATGGGCAGTGAACTTATATTCATTCTCTGCCATTCCCTGAATATCTGATGAAGCTTATCCTCTATACCGTCATTTTCCGAAAAAACAGCAAAATGATCCTGACTGAAACGGCTGCAGTTCTCATTACTGAAATAACGCACGATAAGTTCCGCAAACGCTCTGAGCAATTTGTCGCCGTTCGCGAAACCATGCTTCTGGTTGTAATGCTTCATACCGCTAAGATCCAGGAAAATGAATGCCGGAGTGCTGCCTCTGTTTAACATATCCCTGCATCCCGCTTCCGCCAGTTCAAAGAAATATGTCATGCTCGGAAGACCTGTCAGGTAATCGTAATAACTTATCCTTACGATACTCTCCCTTCGGAGATTCTCATTAAGCGAAGCTGCGAAATCCTTACCGGTCAGAACTCCGTCAGCCTTATACACTCCCTCATTGATATACCATACCTGTGCAAGCTGTATTCCCGTATCTGTTTTGAAATGTTCACCGTGCGCATGTATGATCCTGTATTCGTCACCCTTACCGTGTCTGATTCCGGAACGGTATATTACATCATACTCTTCGCCCTCAGTAGCAAATCTGAAAGCCGCATCAGCGATCCTCGCCACATCATCCGGATGAGAGTCGATGTACATATTATGGTCCATATCATAATATGCCTTCTCTCTGTCTTCATAATCAAACAGCTTAAGAAAACCGTCCGACAGGATAAGCGTTACCACACGCTTATTTACGAACTGGTATATCGCAAACGGTATGAGAGCACTTTCAAGAAGCTTTCGTGTTTCTTTGGAATATTCGTATTTATCCATATATTATCCTCATAAATGTATGAAATGGATTACTCGCCGCTGTTCATTTTCATGAATTGTTCTTCTGTGATTATGGGTATATTAAGTTCCTTTGCCTTCTTGTTCTTGGATGAAGAAGAAGCAGGATCATTATTTATAAGATAATCCGTTTTCGTACTTACCGAACCGCTCACCTTACCGCCCATGCTTTCTATAAGCTCTTTCAGGGCATTTCTGTTATCGAAGTGCTCAAGCGATCCTGTAATTACAAATGTCTTACCGTTTATGGCTTCATTTGATGAATCGAGCTTTGGTATTTCTATCGTAAGTTCTTTAAGCAGCTCATCCAGCTCCCTGTTATGGTTTTCATCGGCGAAATAATCAACGAAGCTTCGCGCTATAACTTCACCAACCCCGTCTATGCTGCTTAGCTGCTCCATATCAGCATGCCTCACCCTGTCTATATCATGATCGAATTCACGACAGATGATCTTCGCATTTGATAAACCGACATTCAGTATACCCAGACTGTATATGAGCTTGGGCAGTTGAATGGTTCTTGACTTGTCGATCGCTGCTATAAGGTTATTATACGATTTATCACCGAATCCCTCAAGTTTACATAACTCATCTTTGTGTTTATCTAACCTGAATATATCCGGAAGTTCATGTATAAACCCGTGGGCTATGAATTTTTCCAATGTGGATTCGGACAGACCGTCAATATTTAACGCGTCCCTGCTTACAAACAGGTCAAACCTTTTTATCTTCTTTGCCGGGCATTCGGGATTGGTACAATACAAAGCTTCGGTATCATTTATCCTGCGTATCTGTGTTACACCATTGCATGCCGGACAGTGTTGCGGTATCAGTTTATCATCATCATTCCCATCATATACCCCGGATCTTGTAAGATTGTCGGCAATCTGTGGAATGATCATGTTGGCCTTGTAAACTGTTATCGTATCTCCGATCCCAAGCTGCAGCTCCTTTACTATGCTGACATTGTGTACGCTGGCACGCTGTACCGTTGTGCCCTCAAGCTCAACCGGTTCGAATATGGCGACGGGATTGATAAGCCCTGTTCTGCTGGGACTCCATTCTATTTCAAGCAGCTTCGTTTCCCGGATCTCATCCTGCCATTTGAAAGCGATAGCATCCCTTGGGAACTTGGCTGTACGCCCCAAGGAACGACCGTATTCTATATCATCATATGTAAGCACAAGACCGTCGCTTGGTATATCATTTCCCTTTACGGCATCCGCATAGTATTGTATTCTGTCCAAAATGTCGGACTCTTTAACCGGATGATATTCCACCACCTCGAAGCCCTGCGTACGCAGGAATTCCATCTGGTCCTTTCTTGAATTGTGAAAGTCAACGTCCTCAGCCTTTACCAATGTGAACGCATACAACCTTACATTTCTTTCTGCCGTGATCTCATTGTTAAGCTGTCTGACGGAACCTGAACAGAGATTTCTCGGATTCTTGTATTTGGCATCAACGTCCTCTATCTGCTCGTTTATCTTCTCGAAATCGGTGTAGCTTATTACCGCTTCTCCTCTGAGAATAAGCTCGCCTTTATAAGGGATAACGTGCGGCAGATTTACGAATGTCATGGCATTGGGGGTGATAACTTCCCCAACCTCACCGTTTCCGCGTGTGACAGCCTTAAAGAGCTTACCGTCCCTATATGTGAGCACTATGGTAAGCCCGTCAAGCTTCCATGAGAGCAGGCCTTCCTTTCCCTTAAGCCAGTCCCTTAACGTTTCCCTGTCCTTGGTCTTATCGAGGCTCAGCATCGGGCTCTCATGCGCTTCCTTGGGCAGCTCGTCCACCGCTTCATATCCTATGCTCACAGTCGGCGAACCGGCAAGAACAGTACCCGTGGTTTCTTCAAGTGACTGCAGCTCATCATACAGCTTATCGTATTCGTAATTGCTCATGATCTCACGGTCCTCGGCATAATATGCCTTAGAAGCTTTTGTAAGCAGATCTATGAGTTCTTTCATTCTATCTATTTCGTTCATGGCAGTTTCCTGTCTTTCTTATCTTTCTTCTCTTTTTTGTTTTTTCCGTTATAACGATTTGGATTTCAAACCGGCCAGACGTCTGAGTTCATCAATCTCTTTTGGATCAAGCTCCCTGTATTTTCCTGTAGGAATGCTTCCAAGCTTAATGTTCATGACTCTTACACGTACAAGCTTACGTACACGGTATCCGAATGCTTCGCACATCCTGCGGATCTGCCTGTTTATACCCTGTGTCAGCACGATACTGAATGAATTGTCCGATATACGCTCCACCTTACAGGGTCTTGTCTTAACATCAAGCTCCTCTAAATACACGCCTTTCGAGAGTCCGTACAAAAAGGCCTCTGTTGCGCTCTTGTTAACTGTTACAACATATTCCTTCTCATGTTCATTTCTTGCACGCATCATCGCATCTATAAGGTCTCCGTCGTTTGTCATTATAAGAAGTCCTTCAGAGTCCTTATCAAGACGCCCGCTGTATGTGATCCGTACCGGATAATCCAGATAATCGATCACATTATTCTCTTCCATCTTTTCGGATGTACATACAATACCTCCCGGCTTGTTAAATGCAAGATATACCTTATCATCAACACCGTTAAGGGCTACGCCGTTTACACAGACCTTCATATCAGGCGTAACCTTCATCCCGTTTTCAGCCCTTACACCGTCCACGGTAACTGCTCCCTTTTCTATCAGTTCATCCGCACCTCGCCTTGAACAGATGCCGCACTGTGCAAGATATTTATTTATCCTGATTCCCTGTTCTTCCATAATGCTGTTCCTGCATCCAGACTAACTGTTTCCGGTTCTTCACATCTTATATTTAGTCTTCTGCATTTTAATTTACAACTACATCGACACCTTATTCTTTATCTTCTCCATTTTCAATTTACTTCGGCATCGACACCTTACTCTTGATCTTCTCCATTTCGTCGACAAATACGAGTATCTCCGCAACCACCTCATAGAGTTCCGGAGGAATGTAATCACCTATTTCCAGCTTGGACAGAGTACCGGCCAGCTTACTGTCCTGATGCAGCGGTACATCCGATTCCTTAGCCTTTTCGATTATCTTCTCAGCCAGCGCTCCCTTCCCCGTTGCAATTACCTTGGGAGCAAGATCACCCGGTTGATACTCAAGCGCTATCGCCTGTTTAACCTTAGGCTTCCTGTTGTTGTCATCCATATAACAATACCTTTATGATCACGCCCTTACGTCAAATGAAAGCTTTGAAGTAATAGGGCCTCCCACAACCCCGTTACTCTTCTCCTTAAGCATCTCTCCGATCACGTTTTTCTGAGGTTCTTCAGGATCCTTCTTTATGACGCTCGTAGTCATATTATAACCTTTTTCCTGCAATCTTGCATCCAAAATACCTATATTGGCTTCAAAAAGGTTTAGTGCGGCTTCATCAGCCAGATAGAAATTGGTATTCACCTTGGTCTTCTGCATCGCAACATATACATCCATAGGGCCGAGATTATCCATGTCAAGATGAAGAAAGGCACTTACATTTCCGTCATTGTTCTGAAGCTTTTTCTTATTGGTGTAAACATACAGCTCTCCGTGGGCATTTTCCTGATTCATCCTTATCGGAAGCTGCACATACTGTGCCATCTGATTAAGCTGATTCATGAAGTTGACATTGTCGTTTATATTCTGGGCACTCTTCATGACCTCACTTCCTATCTGTCCGGCATCTTTAAGTATCTCCATAGCGCGCTGTGACTGTTCGGACAGCCTCTTGTACAGTTCATCTATCGCCCCTTCTTTGGCAACATCTGCAGGATTAAGGAGCATCTGCTTCATAAGCTGGTTTCCCACCAACTGTTTGAAATCATTGTTGTTAAGAAGTCTGGTAAGTGTCTCCATCTGAGAATTGTTAAGCTTAACACCGGACTGATTATTGTTAATAAGTGTCTTGACGAAATCAACCAGATCATTTACCGACATCGTTCCGTTAGTAATATTGTTAAGTTCCTCCTGAGGCATTCCGAGCTTACTCAGATCATCCATAAGGTTCTGCATAAGCTGACCTGATCCGTCCGACATCTGCCCCTGTGACAGAGTGCTTCCCGTCTCCTGATTTACTGTACTTTCACCCATGTTTACCGATGTATTCATCTCAGGTGCAGCCTCACTGTCCGAATTAAGCGTAATTGCCCAAACATCCTCAACTTCTACGGGAACAACCTCCGGAACCTCCGCTGATATAAACATGGGACCGTTGGCTGCTATCTCCACAGACTGGGCAGCAACGCCTGTGATCTGGGGATTGTTAAGGAGCGCGTTCCAATCCTTATCACCGGCCGAAATAAGATTAAGGATATCGTTTGATAACTGAAGTCCCGCTTCATTTAATACAGCAGATGTATCAGTTGATGTCATCTGGACAACCTGTGCACCATCCTCTGTTATTACTGTCTGCGCGACTGTTGAACCTGCAGTTCCGAGAAGATCGCTCAATCCGGTTGACAACCCTTCGGCATCATTTATTATCTGATGTTCGAAGTTCATGTAATTCTCGTACTGCTGTATATTAAGTTCATTTACCTGTAAGCCAAGCTTGGTAAGCTGTATGACAGTTGCGGGATCCGTAGTGGGATTGGCTTCCATGCTTCTTGCCATCGCCTGCAATGCCTGTTTGTTTACAGACATACCCTCATCAAGCATATTTGAGACCATGGCAAGATTCTGTGCGGTTGCCTTCATCCCTGCTTCCTGTAATGCCGCATTCGCCATTGTATTGTTGTTCAGATTGGAATATAAAGGATGCAGGGTCATCTGTTCCCCATTGCTTGTTACCTGAAATACAAGCTTCTGCCCTGCCGAAATGTCCATATTGTTATCAAGCTGTGCAGTAAGTGTTGCATTGTTATCCAGACGCAGAGTAACCTCTCCGTTCTTTACATTGATAACTTCACCCCCAAGCACCTGCCCCGGTGAAATGTTTGCAGGCTGTTGTGTCTGTATATTTGCGGTATTGACTCTTGTCTGACTATTGCTTATCGCTTCGGTGTTATAATTACCGTTGTTTCCGATACCGCCTGCCTGCCTGTATGCATTTAGCGCATTCAGATTAATTGCCATCCCCCACTACTCCCATTTACTGTTTTGAGCCTGTTCTGAACAGACAATATTAACTATATTTCTATGAAATTTCCGATAAAGCTTCTTCTGTGTATCGGTGTGGGGCCGTACTTCTTCAGCGCTTCAATATGTTTGGCACTTCCATACCCCTTATTGCCGGCAAAATCATATCCCGGATACTGCTTATCATATTCAACCATCAGTCTGTCTCTTGTGACTTTGGCTACTATTGATGCGGCTGCGATGGATATACTTTTTGCATCACCCTTGATTATCGGGATCTGCCTGATATCTACCATGGGAATCGTCACTGCATCATTAAGCAGAATATCCGGCTTCGGATCAAGCTTCCCTATTGCCTGTCTCATTGCTTCGTAGGTTGCATTAAGGATATTGATCTCATCGATCCGGTTATTGTCTATGTAACCGAGCCCAACGGAAACAGCCTGCTCCATTATGATATCATAAAGCTCTTCTCTCTTTTTTTCGGACAATTTCTTGGAATCATTAACATATAAAATGGAACAATCTTTGGGAAGTATTACCGCACCCGCTACTACAGGTCCTGCAAGAGGTCCTCTTCCAACCTCATCAATTCCGCAGATATACACGTAATCGGAGTACTTACGCTCATATTCCTTCATTCCATCTATTCTGACAAGCTCGGCATTGTATTTTTCAAGTCTCTTAACTGCTTTTTCTACCAGTGTGATCACACCGGCTCTTTCATCCCCTCGATATTTCTCAATAAATCCATTAACCTCAGAGTCTTTAAGCTCTGCTAGTTCAGCCTTTATGGTACCGATCGGAAGCCCTGCGCATTTCCCTTCTGATACTGCTGCAGTTTCCATTGAATTATCTGTTGAAACGTTTGTCTCTCTCTGTGTCATATCATTTTTCTCCATATTGACACGCGTTTTGTGTCTTTTACTGATCTGCGTGTCTGACAGCCTAAGGAAGCTCAAGAGTAATTCTTCCAAGCTTACCGCTTCTGAAATCATCTGTCAGTATGCCTGCAGCCCTGTCTGTATCAGGTTCTCCGCCCTTTATAAGACATTTTCTCGCAACTGCGATTTTTTCAAGCAGCACATATGTATTTTGATCAGATATATTTACTGTATCATATTCAATTTCATATCTGGATTTAATTGCGTCCGGGTATTTCCCCGGATCCTTTATAAGATATGTTATCAGATCGGCGGCAAGTTCATGCTTTATAATGATCTCATCGTTAATGGAACCGATAAAAGCGATCTTGCGTCCGATATCCTGATCTTCAAATTTGGGCCATAATACACCCGGAGTATCAAGAAGCTCCACATCTTTATTAAGCCTTATCCACTGCTTGCCCTTGGTCACCCCGGGTTTGTTCCCGGTTTTTGTGGCAGCCTTACCTGCAAGAGAATTAATAAAAGTCGATTTCCCGACATTTGGAATACCGACAACCATTGCCCTGACAGGACGATTTTTAATGCCGCGTTTCCTGTCTCTTTCAATCTTTTCAATACATGCTTCCCGGATCGCATTCTTTATCCTGTTCATACCTTCACCGGTTCTTGAATTAATACTGACAACAGTGTATCCACCGGCCGAAAAGAACTCCTCCCACTGTTTATTTCCCTGTTCATCGGCAAGATCTGATTTGTTCATAATTATCATTCTTGCCTTACCCTGTCCGAGCCTGTCTATATCCGGATTTCTGGTAGCCATGGGAGCTCTGGCATCCACCAGTTCAATAACAAGATCGATAAGCTTGATATCCTCCTGCATCATGCGAAATGCTTTAGTCATATGACCGGGAAACCATTGATATACCATTACTCCACCTTTCCCATCCTGATATCCTCGTATTTCATGTGATACCAGACCTTACCTTCTATCATCTCACGGGTGACATTACCGATATTGGCACTCCTGCTGTCCTCACTGTTTTCACGGTTGTCGCCCATCACGAAATATTCCTCATCACTCAGCTTGATCACTTCGGCAGCAATACCGGGCTCGAGAGTCTCAACATCCATCGCACTCATCTCGCCGTTAATATATACCGCTCCCTGCTTGATCTGTATTGTCTCTCCCGGAAGCGCGATTATACGCTTAACATAGAGATGTGTATTCTCATTTCCGTTAGGATGAAATGCAATAACATCACCTCTCTTTGGAGCCGAGAATTGATACACTATCCTGTTTAGAAGCACCTCTTCTCCGTTAAACAAAGACGGCTCCATCGATGTCCCGACAACCGATGTCCTTATACCAATGAAATTAACAGTCATGACACCAAGGAATACAGCCGCCGCAACCCCGAATATCCAAAACAGGACTTCATATACGATCTTTATATCAATTCCGTTCTTTTCCTTACCTTTATTGTAATTCAGTTCAATTGTACCTAAATCTCTTTTTTTCATACAGATATACCAAAGGGGCAAATACATATGTATCTGCCCCTTGATGATCAAGATCAATAAACTGCGGCTGTCTTACTTAACCACTTCTTTAACCTTAGCAGCCTTACCTACACGATCTCTTAAGTAGAACAACTTAGCTCTTCTTACCTTACCGCGTCTTACAACTTCAATCTTCTCTACAAAAGGAGAATGAAGAGGCCATGTCTTCTCAACACCAACTCCGTTAGAAGTCTTTCTTACGGTAAATGTCTCTCTGTTGCTTCCACCCTGTCTCTTAAGTACAGTACCTTCGAAGATCTGGATCCTTTCTCTGTTTCCTTCCTTGATCTTGGCATGTACCTTAACGGTATCACCAACATTAAACTCGGGAACAGACTCTTTCATCTGTTCTGCTTCGATGTTCTTGATAATGTCGTTCATATTGAACCTCCTTAATTCCCTGACGTTCTTGCATTTATCATAATGAGAACCGCATGCGGTGGATTCCTGATACCGCTTTCCCAGAATAACACAGAGGACCGTCTACTTAACTTTTACAACATTCGCTATTCTATCATAAAAACAAATGTGATGCAAGGATTAGTTGTTTATAAGCTTATCCTCTTCATTGTTCCAACTGTAAAGCTTACGTATCTCCTCACCAACCTTCTCCGAAGGATGCTCGGAAGCAAGTTTCCTCATTGCCTTGAAGTGAACCTGACGGCCTGCGGGTGACATATCAAGCAGAAACTGCTTTGCAAAAGAACCGTCCTGGATGTCTGCAAGGATCTTCTTCATTGTCTTCTTGGTCTCTTCGGTAATAAGCTTTGGACCTGTAATATAATCACCGTACTCAGCCGTATTTGAGATTGAATATCTCATTCCCGCAAAGCCTGACTGATAAATAAGATCAACAATGAGCTTCATCTCATGGATACACTCAAAGTACGCATTTCTCTCATCATAACCAGCCTCAACCAGTGTCTCAAAGCCGGCCTGCATAAGTGCACATACACCACCGCAAAGTACAGCCTGCTCACCGAAGAGGTCTGTCTCTGTCTCTGTTCTGAAGGTTGTCTCAAGAACGCCTGCTCTTGCTCCGCCAATCGCAAGTGCATAAGCAAGTGCCTTATCAAGAGCCTTACCTGTTGCATCCTGCTCAACAGCAACAAGACACGGAACACCCTTGCCTGCCTGATACTCTGAACGAACTGTGTGGCCCGGTCCCTTGGGTGCGATCATTGTAACATCAACATCCTTGGGAGGAACGATACATCCATAGTGTATATTGAAACCATGAGCGAACATGAGCATGTTTCCTGCCTCAAGATTGGGCTCGATATCCTGCTTGTACATATCAGCCTGCTTCTCATCGTTTATAAGGATCATGATGATATCAGCCTTCTTAGCAGCCTCAGCAGCCGTATAAACTTCAAAGCCCTGCTTAACAGCCTTATCCCATGATCTTGATCCTTCATACAGACCAATGATAACATTGCAGCCTGACTCCTTCGCGTTAAGCGCATGTGCATGTCCCTGGCTTCCGTAACCGATTATGGCTATGGTCTTGCCTTCAAGCTCTGCAAGGTTACAATCCTCTTCGTAATAAATCTTTGCCATTTTTTTATCCTCCTAGATAAATAAGTAAATATTATATTAACCGTCGGTTATAATTCCACGGTTGTTTACACATCAGCAGCTCCTCTCGTAAGACCTGCTATACCGGTTCTGGCTATCTGAAGTATTTCATAGCCTTTAAGAAGATCCAGAAAAGCTTCGATCTTACTCTGGTTTCCGGTAAGCTCTATGATCATGGAGTCCATGTCCACATCTATGATCTTCGCTCTGAAAATGTCCGATACGGACACAATTGCCTGCCTCTGATTGTCTGTTGCCTTAACCTTAATGAGTATCAGTTCCCTGAAAACGGATGAATCAGGCTTAAGTTCCATCACTTTACGTACATCAATGAGCTTTCCGACCTGCTTCTCGATCTGGTCGAGAATTGCCTCATCTCCGTTAGCCACGATCGTGATCCTTGTGTAGCGCGGATCGGACGTTGTTCCTGCCGTAATACTCTCGATATTGTATCCTCTCCGGCTGAAGAGTCCCGAAATACGGCTCAACACACCTGCCTGATTGTCTACAAGTAACTGAAAAACCTTTCTTTGCATATCATTTCCCCTTATTCATGTTTCTTTTATACAACCGTAATATACTGCCTTTAACTGCTTAACCTCACCCTGCCGGATGGATCTATACAAACAGTATCAATCGCTTAAGCTGCATTTCTGTAATGCCAGTGTACCGGTCCTTGCAACCTCCACAATACTTATCGAGGCTAACATCTGTATCAGCAACGCAGTTCTCTCCGGCGTGTCACAGAGCTGTATGGTCAGCAGATTCTTACTCATATCCACAATTGAAGCCCCGAGTATTTCACAGATCTCCATGATCTCCCTGCGGGTACTCTTATTGTACTTTACCTTAACAAGGATAAGCTCCCTGCTGACACTCTCTTCTTCGGCGAAGGTCTTTATCTTGATAACATCGATCTTCTTGTTTAGCTGCTTCTCTATCTGTTCAAGCGTTCCCTGTTCACCTGATGACACTATGGTAATACAGCTTACCTTAGGGTCATCGGTTTCTCCCACCGCCAGTGAATCAATATTGAACATACGTCTTGAAAACAGACCGGCCACCTTAGAAAGCACACCCGATCTGTTCTCAACAAGTACAGAATATAACCTTTTCATTTTACAACCACCATAATCAGTATTTGGCAACCACCGGAACAGTTACCTTATTTCACCACATCAAGCGGGTCTATCATGACTTCCATAAGAGCCGGATCCTTAATGCTCAGGAACTCATCGATCACCTCATCTGCGTTTGACATATTCTCAAGCTTAAAGAAAGGAATATCGTAAGCCGATGCAAGCTTCCCGAAATCAGGCGAACCCGAAAGATCGACCACCGAATAATGGCCCTTATAGGTCTTGTACTGATACTCCCTGACAAGCCCGAGATATCCGTTATGGAATATGATTATCTTAACGGGAAGACCATGCTGCTGCATAGTCGCCAGTTCCATCATGGACATCTGAAAAGAGCCGTCGCCGCATACAGCCACTATCTGTCTGTCGCGTGCTGCCGCCCTTGCGCCGATCGCAGCGGGTATGGAATAACCCATCGTTCCCATTCCGCCCGAAGTCAGAAATCTTCCGTTCTTAACCTTATGGTAACCGCAGGACCACATCTGGTTCTGCCCTACATCAGCAACATAAACGGCATCATCATTAAGCTTGTCCGAAAGCATTTCAATAAACCTTGCGGGATCCACATATTCCTCCCTTGGGGGCTTGCGTTCCGGTTCATTTCTCTTATATTCGTTAAGCCGTTCGATCCAATCGTCGATATCACAACGGATCTCGTATTTCTCCATATCCTTAAGAATGGTCTTAATATCTCCGACCAAAGGTATATGCGAGCCTACATTCTTGCCAATCTCAGCAGGATCAACGTCTATGTGTACAAGGACGGTATTGTCCATTGTAAGATCCGGCTGCGATATTGCCCTGTCCGCAACCCTGGCACCGATCATTATAATGAGGTCGGATTCATTCATGGCACGGTTTGCATATGACTTGCCGTTATTTCCGACCATTCCGAAATACAGCGGATCATCCGTTGGCATTACACCGATACCCATCAGGGTACTTACAACGGGAATATTGCACCTGTGAGCAAAATCACGCAATTCATGCGCTCCCTCACTCAGCAGTACTCCTCCGCCCGCACATATGATGGGACGTTCCGCTCTGGATATCGCCTTGATAACCTTCTTTATCTGAACAACATGTCCCTTTACGGTAGGTTTATACGTTCTCAGGTATACCTCTTGCGGATAAACAAATTTGGATATCGCTGCATTCTGAATATCAATAGGCACATCTATCAGCACGGGGCCTTTGCGACCCGTTGATGCAATATGGAATGCCTCCCTGAATATCCTCGGTATATCTTCGACATCCTTTACAAGATAGCTGTATTTAACAAAGGACTCAACTGCACCCGTTATATCAGCTTCCTGAAAAACATCGGAACCAAGCTGTTTGGAATCAACCTGTCCTGTTATACATACTATCGGTATCGAATCGGCATACGCCGTTGCTATTCCCGTGATAAGATTGGTTGCGCCCGGACCCGAAGTGGCAATACACACTCCCACGTTTCCGCTGATCCTGGCATATCCGTTGGCCATATGCGCAGCATTCTGCTCTGTTCTGACAAGGACTCTGTCAATATCCACTGCCAGCATACTGTTAAAAAACGGACATATGGCAACGCCCGGATAGCCAAACACAACCTTCACCTGCTCTTCAAGCAGGCATCTGGCCATTGCATCTGCACCTAACATATTAATCTAAAACCTTCCTAAATCTTTTCTTTGTTTTCAGGACCGTCATCGCCTGAACATTCCCGCAAGCGGGGCGACTATCGAACTGAGATCCGATATGGCCTCATTTAATGATTTTATATCAATTTCGGTTATGGTCTGTAAAGCATCGCCCATGTTCTTCTCACTGGACACAACGAGATTATCAACATCCTGCAGCATCGCAGTTATATCGGTATCGGCAAGCTCATTGGTAACTTCGGTAAGATTCTTTACAACAGGCTGTACATCAGTCAGCACATCATTTGCCTGAACGATGGCTTCATTAGCCTGAGCAATTGCAACATTGGCCTGATCAAGGGCTTCGGTAGCCTGACCGATCACAACATTTGACTGAGCGATTATATCGTTTACCTTAGGCAGAAGATCAAACAGAGCACTTACAACGGAAATAACAAGGAAGAGCGCTACGATTGAGGTGAACAGCGCAAAATAAACCTGAAGCTTGGTGTAATAAAGCTTTCTGTCGTTCTTGTTTCTGACATCCATAAGGAGAGCAGCAAGAACCTTCATGTCATCGTCCTTGATCTCATCCAGTAAATCCTTGTCATTGGCAAGTCGCTGCTTCTTGTTTAAATTCTTTGCATTCTTTGTTAACAGTTCTTCAATTCTTGGGTTATTCTTATTATTTTCCACGATAATCTCCTTTACAGCCGCTGTGATAGCGTCTGCTTCCTCCTTTTCAGATTTAATATTGGAATTAACAGCTTCTTCACCCTTATTAACTGTTTTCTCTACCGTTTCCCCGGCGGTATCGATTTCTTTTTTCACCTCATCCTTTGCTTCCGCAACCGCAGCCTCACCCTTATCCTCTGCTTCTGTTACGGTTTCTTCGGCCTTTTCCACGGCCTTCTCAACTTCTGCCTCTGCCTTCTCTTCGGCTTTTGTCACTTCTGCCTCTGCCTTCTCTTCGGCTTTTGTCACTTCCGCTTCTGCCTTCTCTTCGGCCTTTTCAATTTCCGCTTCTGCCTTCTCTTCGGTTTCTGCCACGGTAAGCTCTGCTTTTTCTTCGGCTTTTTCAGCGGCGATCTCAGCCTTCTCTTCAGCCTTCGTCACAGCTTCCTGTGCCTGCTCTTTTGCTTCACCGACGGCATCTTCTGCCCGCTCCTTTGCTTCCGATACGGCATCCCTGACTTCTTCCACTGCCTTTTCGGCCTTGTCAGCAGTCCCGGCAACAGCTTCCGATGCTTCCGTTACGGCATTTCCGGCCGTATCTACAGCTTCATTGACAGCATCTGCATTTTGATAAGAATGCTTCCTTCGTTTTGCCATAACCTTTCTCCTTTTTTTATTTTAAAATCCGGTGCATATATGTAAATATATACCGGGTTAATTGGAACCATATGTTTCAATGAGCCTTGTTGCAAGCTTTACGGCTTCCTGTGCATCCTTACTGTATCCCGATGCACTTATCTCATCTGCATAATCCTGTGTAATGACCGCACCTCCGATCATAACCTGCGCCCTGACTCCTTCTTCTCTTGCATATCTTATAACTTCGCGCATTTCCTGCATTGTAGTTGTCATAAGAGCCGAAAGGGCTATTATATCAGCATCCGTCTCCCTGGCTTTTCTTACAATATCCTCCTTGGATACATCCTTTCCGAGATCATATACTTCGAAACCGTAGTTCTTGAGCATCAGGGCGACGAGATTCTTCCCTATATCGTGTATATCGCCTTTGACGGTAGCAATTACTATCCTGGCTTTTGTTTTATTCTCTCCCCCGCTCTTAAGGAAAGGTTCGAGATAATCGATAGCCATCCTCATTGCTTCGGCGCTTGCTATAAGCTGCGGAAGAAAATACCTTCCCGTTTCAAACAGCTTACCAACCTCATTTATTCCGGGAAGCAGGCTTCCGTTCAATATGTCTTCAGCACTTCTCCCTTCCTTAAGCGCCTGTCCGGTATACTCGACAATGTTTAACTTATTTCCGGTAAGCACGGACTTTTTGATAATATCTGCTTTGTCTTCCTCTGTCCGGGAAGAGCCGGCCCCGTCAGTTGATTTTTTTTTTGATACTTCCTGTCCGTCCGCTGCCTTAATACTTATGGTTCCCATGGGAGCCATGTCGGGATATTGTTCCTTAAGGAAGTTAATATACTCAATGTAGCGCAGATCGGCTCCCTCTTTATTCAAAAGCATATCCGTTGCGAATGCTCCCGCAACAAGCTGATGTTGCGAAGGATTGGATATGGCCATTGTAAGGCCGTTCTGTATCGCCAGATTCAAAAATGCCGAATTAACGTTGGATCTTTCGGGAAGTCCGAATGAAATATTGGACAATCCCACTATCGTCGGCAGCTTAAGTTCCTCCTTGCAGTAACGTATGGTCTCAAGTGTCTCAACGGCGGCATTCTTATTTGCACCTACCGTCGCCACAAGACCGTCCACCACAATATCGTTTCGCGAAATGCCAAGCTCACCGGCTCTTTTCAGTATTTTATCTATAATATCCTTCTTCTCCTCAAGCGATTTCGGAAGACCCTCATCCGACAGAGGTAAAAGGATAAACATCGCACCGTATTTCTTCGCGATCGGCAGAAGGTTGTCGAACTTAACCTTTTCGTAGGATATCGAATTGATGAGTGCCCTGCCCGGATAACGTCTGAGTGCCTGTTCGATAACCTCGATATGGCTCGAATCGATCACAAGCGGCAGTGAAACATGAGTAGTTACCTCATCTATTGTTTTCAGCATGGTATCAAGCTCGTCAATACCACTCATCCCTACATTAATATCAAGAAGATCCGCCTTGTTCTCATCCTGCGATACCGCAAAATCATGTATCATTTCAAAGGAACCGTTCCTAAGCTCCTCCTGAAGCTTCTTTTTACCTGTGGGATTGATCCTCTCTCCCACGATCATGAACTTCGAATCAAGATTGAAACATACGGTTCTTTTCTCGGACGAAAGATATCTAATGTTATCGTCCCTTTTATGCATTACCGGTTTCATTCCGGCTGTTATCTCGTGAAGCTTTCTTATATGCTCCGGTGTCGTACCGCAGCACCCTCCTATGATCGAAGCACCCGCCTCGATAAGCGGAAGCATCTGCTTCGCGAAGTCATCCGGAGTAAGATCGTATACGGTATTACCCTCGCTGTCCACACCGGGCATCCCTGCATTAGGTTTGGCTATGACCGGTATGTCCGCTATCGATGCCATAGATGAGATAACGGTAGACATTTTATCCGGTCCCGTGGAACAGTTGGTTCCCACCGCTGAAGCCCCGAGGCTCTGCAGTACGGCCATTGCCGTCATACCGTCCGTACCAAAAAGAGTACGTCCGTTTTCTTCAAAGGTGAGGGAACACAACACCGGAAGTTCACAGGTCTCGCGGGCTGCAATAACGGCTGCTCTTGTTTCCTGGAGTGATGTCATCGTCTCAACAATAATAAGATCCGCTCCCGCAGCAACGCAGTGATCAAGCTGTTCCCTGTAAACATCAACCAGCTCTTCGAAATCAAGAGTGCCCATCGGCTTAAGCTGACGTCCCGTCATTGTAAGATCTGCGGCAACATAGCATTTCCGTTCGGAATTTGCCCCTATATATCGATCCCTTGCTTCCCTTGATATGGCAACAAGCTCACTGTTGATCTCACGCACCCTCTCTTCAAGTCCATACTCGGCCAGCTTGATCCTGTTAGCAGTAAAAGTAGGCGCCAACACTATATTGGTGCCCGCTTCAAAATATTCAAGCTGAAGCTGTATCATGATCTCACGGTTGTCAATGATCCATGTTTCGGGGCACACACCCTTGGGCATTCCGCGTTTCATAAGATTCGAACCGGTAGCCCCGTCGAGATAGATCAACCCTGAGCTAAATTGTCTGAACTCTTCCCTCGTCATAAGCAATTCCAAATCAAGTCAAATTATATTTTATCACAAAATTCAAGTATTGTATTCAATAGAATGAAAATTTATTGAATTTTTTGTTCATTTGTTATCAAAATCAAAACCAAGACCGGTAACCTTACCGTTTTCATCCCTGTTCAGCTTAAGCCTCGCATCAAATGTCTTGCCGGTTTTTGACACAAAACCTGTGATCATATCAGTAATTCCGTTATTTACAAGAGCGGTCAGTTCCTCTTCACTCACTTTATGCGAAAGCACATTCCCAACCGAGAACTTACATCCGTCACTCTTCTCTCTTAAATAATTACCGCATTCAAAACCGCCGAATCTGTTTGTAACTATATTACCGGAACACATCGGACATTTCAGACCTTCGATCACTTTGGGAGTAAACTGCCCGAAATCAAATACTGTCCTGAATTTCCCGTTCTCATCCTTTTCAAGCTTAAGGGCAGCGTTGAACTTTTTCTTCTTTGAACTGGTAAATCCTTCAATAACACCTGTCTTACCATCATTTACCAGTTTGGCAAGCTCCTCTTCGCTTATCAGAACGCCGGCTATCTTACCGACACAGAAATCACATTTATTCTCTTTATCCCAGTAATTGCTGCATCCGTATCCAAAGGTTGTGGTTGTAAGTTCCCCGCCACATTTCGGACATTTGATTCCCAGAGGCTTGCGCGTGGCCGCACCCTTGCTTCCTTTGCCCGTAAAAGGATTGATCCTTCCGGCCAGTGCAGTAAGCATATCACCCTTTATCATACGTTCGGTTTCACGCCGTATATAATCCTCAAGCTTAACACGGTATTCACCGGCGTCGACAGTTCCGTTTATTATTCCTTCGAGTCCCTTTTCCCAGTTCGCTGTCATCTCGGGATTCAAAAGAGACGGAACATTCATATCGACAACTTCGAAGACCATTTCCCCAAGCTTCTCGGGGGTAAGGATCAGCGTCTTCTTATTTTCGTTCAGATAACCTATATCAACCAGCTTCTTGATTATCTGCCCTCTTGTTGCGGATGTTCCTATACCGGTCTTCTTTATCTGCTCTCTTAGTTCCTCGTCTTCAATAAGATTACCCGCGTTTTCCATCGCAAGCATCATTGTTCCCGCTGTGTATCTCTTGGGAGGAGAAGTCTTGCCCTCCTTGATCTCGAAGGAATCAACCGTAGCGGTATCCCCCTTCTTAAGCCTGCTTATCGTGTCAAGAATACTCTTCTTGCCGGACTCGGAAATATCATCCTGCTCATCTTCCTTCTGTTTGGCAACGCCTGCTATTTCCATATAGCCCTTCTTCGATAATATCTTGGCAGTCGAAAAAAGCTTCTCTTTATCGATGGATACGGTCATTTTGACCGAAACATACTCCGCAGGCGGATAGAATATACTGAGGAAACGCCTCACGATAAGGTCATAAACCTTCCTCTGTATATCGGAAAGGCTGTTCAGATCTCTTGTATATCCGGTCGGGATTATGGCATAATGATCCGTCACATCCGCATCCTTGACATACTGAGTCTTCTCAAGCCCCGTATACAGCTTATCGCCGAGTATCTTCTGTACAAACATGGCTGTAGGCTCATAGTTCAAAAGACCTTTTAAATTCTTATCTATCTCCTTGGTAACCGCAGTTGTTAACACTCTCGCATCCGTACGCGGATATGTTGTAAGCTTGCGTTCATAGAGATCCTGTGCTATCTGCAGCGTTGAATTGGGATTGATCTTATATCTTTTTGCACACTCCGCTGACAGCTCTGTTATATTGAATAACAGCGGCGGTTTTTTCCGGGATGTACTCTTATCTACGGATTCGACAAGGGCTGTCTTACCGCCAAGCTGCTTTATCAGCTCATCCGCATCTTCCTTTTTCTTAAAGCCGTTTTCCTTATAAAGCAGCGGACTGTTAAAATATTTCGAACCTTCAACGGCTTTCCATTCCGCGGGGATCTTATCCTCTGTCAGGTTGCCTATTACCCGGTAGAAGGGAGTCTCGGTGAAGTTCCTTATCTCTCTCTCCCTGTAAACAACCATTCCGAGAACGCAGGTCATCACACGTCCGACTGCGATAGCGGCATATTTCTTGGTTGCAGCCGCATCATTAATAAGCCTGCCATACTTAAGTGACAGTACCCTCGAAAAATTGATACCGAGCGCATAATCCTCAATGGTGCGCATGATACCGGATTTACCGAGATTCTCGTACTCACTCATTGCCTTGGCTTCTTTAATGCCCTTAAGGATCTCCTCGTCTGTCTGGGAATCGATCCAGACGCGAAGCTCCTGCATCCCGTCACGGACACCACCGTAATTGCGGATGTTTTCCTCTATGGTCTGACCTTCCTTCCCGGAGTCACCTGCCCAGTAAACGGTATCCACATCATTTCTCTGGAGAAGATCGTGAACTATTCCGTATTGCTTCGCAAAAGGCTTAAGAACACCATATTTGTATTCCTCGGGAAGAAACGGAAGATCCTCAAGCCTCCACGATTTAAACTTTATATCGTAATCCTCGGGATATAACAGGCCGACTAAATGCCCTACGCACCACGAAATTACATATTCATCATTCTCAATATAGCCATCCCGATTACCTTTCACATTAAGCACGCGGGCGAAATCACGCGCAACGGAAGGTTTCTCGGTTATTATAAGCTTCTTTCCCAAAAGACACCTCTAAACCAAATCACAGTTGTGAACCGTCAATAAGGCGCACATTATCCCTGATCATGGCTTCCTGCTTAAGCTCAAGATCGAAATCACCTGCCGAGAAAAGATAAATTGAATCAACACTCAGCTTAGCCTGCTTTATGCACAGCATCAGCCACTCATAATCGGCATAACTCATAACCGGATTCTCCCAGTTACACAGAGCCACAAGAGTGCGTCCGTCATCATCGGTTGCCACCGTATCGATAGTTCCTACCTTTCCGACCCATACACCTCTCTGATTGTATCTGAAGTTCAGCATATCCTTCTGATTCAGGATATCAAGATATTCGGCACATACATCAGTGAAACAGTAAGCGGTATAGGATTTAAAGGTAGGTGCGATATATCTGTTGAAGAACTTCTCCGGAGGCATGAAGGTAAGCTTCGAATAATTCTTGAACACATACTTAAACCAAAATCTCGCAAATGGATTGACTATCCTGTATATACCCTTCTGAACGTTTTCATGGCCTGCCGTGTTAACCGAATCAATCTTTGCGACCATCTCAAGCTCTATGAGGTTCTTGAGATATACGGATATCTTGGCTCTGCTGAAGCCTGTATACTTATATATGTCATTAAGCTTGTTCTTTCCCTGGGCAAGCGCCGAAAGTATGGTATTGTATACTACCGGTTCCCTGAGCTCCGAAGGAAGCAGGTGATTGCCGTACTCATTTAGCGGCGCACCCTCCTTTAAAACAAGCTTGCATATGTTCTCCGGAACCGTCTTCTCATCATTCCACAGCTCCCACAGCATCGGACTTCCGCCGATAACCGAGTAAGCCTCAACACTGCTCTCCATTCCGTAATTCTTGAAATGCCTTGTAAAATCAAGGAACTTAAGGTCATTAAGGCGAAGCAGGCCCGATATCTCAAAAGCAAGCTCCTTAAGCCTGTCTACCATCTGATTCTCGATCCAGTACACGGACGAAGAACAAAGCAAAAACATTAAAGGCGTCTGATACATCTTGCTGTGAGCACCATGAACCACCGCTTCCATAAAAGCATTCCCTGTCTTGATGATGTTCTGGAATTCGTCAACTACTATTATTCTCTTCCCGCTTTCCGTTTTCTGCTCGGTAAGTGTTGAAATTATGCCGTTATATCCCTCTTTAATGACAGTGTTCCTTGGCAGGGCATCCTTCAGCTCGTCATACCACTGCTTGAGCTGTTCCTCATCCGAACACGCCCTTGCGGAATAATAGAAGAAATCCTTTCCCTTAAGGAAATCCCTTAGAATGGAATGCTTCCCGCTGTATCTGTCACCATACAGGACAACAATCTGGTTGTCGTTCCTGTTATAGTAATTATGTAATGTCTTAAGCTCTCCGGTACGTTTAAATGCCATCGTAACACCACCGTTTCATATTCAAAGAACAATAGTTCAATCCGTCATCTGTCCAATGAAAAGCTTCTCAAAATCACCCTTGGACATCGGTTTACCCATCAGATATCCCTGTATCACATCACATTTTATTTTCTTAAGATAATCGTACT
This sequence comes from uncultured Lachnospiraceae bacterium, assembly GCA_946623875.1. Lineage (GTDB taxonomy): Bacteria > Bacillota > Clostridia > Lachnospirales > Lachnospiraceae > UBA2868. The sequence continues at coordinate 27,819 of CAMORO010000006.1, forward strand.
GCTTCTGTTCCTCGACACCCTCTGCTATCGTTTCGAGTCCCAGCTTATTGACCATATCCACAACCGACTCCGTGATTATATTGGTAGCCTTGTCTTTTATTGCCGTATCCACAAAGCTCTTATCGATCTTGAGCGTGTCGATCGGCAGATCCTTCAGATATGAGAGTGAAGAAAAGCCCGTTCCGAAATCATCAAGCGAAATACGGAAGCCCAACTTGCGAAGCTGTGATATCTTACGTCTGGCCTTCTCACTGTCCTCAAGGAAGATACTCTCCGTAAGTTCCAGTTCAATACACTCGGCCTTTACCCCGTACAGATTGAGCGCATGTCTTATCGAATCAACGAAATTATCCTTATCAAGCTGCATCGCGGAAATATTTATGGAAAGAATAAATGGGAAATTGTAGGTTTCACACCACTCACTGACTATCCTCATGGCATCCTTTATAACCCAGTTGCCTATGGTGATTATCGCACCGTTCTTCTCCGCTATCGGTATAAAGTCAGTGGGATGCATTGCTATCTTACCATTCTCGTCTATCCATCTTATAAGCGCCTCGGCTCCTCTTAACTTATTGTCGGCAGCATAGAACTGAGGCTGGAAGTAAAGTTCAAAATCCTCGTTCTCAATAGCTTCCTTAAGCCTTTCCTCAGTTGATACCGACTTGATGAAGCTGTTAAGCATATCCATCTCAAAATACTGGATATTGTTCTTCCCTTTTTCCTTAGCCTTAAACAATGCGATTTCCGCATTTTTGACAAGCTCGAAGGCAGTCCTTCCGGCTTCCGGATATTCGGCAACGCCACCGCTTACCGTGAAACGGACTTCCATCTTGTTGGACAGTACGAACGGCCTCCTCATATCCTCACAGACATCATGGTAAACAGACTCAGCCCGTCTCGTTCCGCCCGGATCATAGATGGCAAGGCTGAAAACATCCGACCCGAACCTGCCCACCTTGATAAAGTCACCTGCGTATTCCTTAAGCCTGCCCGCGAAAGCCTGTACCAGTTCATCACCAAGAAGCAGTCCGATACTGTCGTTGATCTTTTTAAAGTCATCAATATCTATGAAGAGCAATTCCACGCTCGTCTTATTCTTCTCCGCATCCTCACACATGTTTCTTAATATGGACACGAAATGATTACGGTTAAAAATACCTGTCAGCGAATCATAATATGCCAGGTACTGAAGCTCCTCATGCTGTGCTTTCACACGGGTAATATCGGAGAAACACAACAGCTTCTCGACAGGCTGTCCTTTTTCATCGTAATTAACGATCCCGTCGCATCTGAACCAGCCTCTCTTATCTGCGATCCTCACTTCACCGCTGACCTTCTTCTCCCCTCTCTGTTCCATGTCTATGAAGGTCTCCATGAAATACTTCCAGTCATCATCATAGATAAGTGAGCTCATATAAGCCCTGTCAAAGGGACTGTTCGTAATGTCGTTTCCCGTGATACGGTCCCAATTACCGTACAGTTTAACATTCACACCGTTGCGGAAATCGTAGTAGATATACATATCCCCGCTGATGTCCGTGATCATCTTGAGCACACGCTGATCTTCGGCTAACTTCTCATTCATGGATACAAGAAAATCCATCTTATAATTTATATCGGTCATCTTATTCCTCACAAACGGAAATTACTTTGCCTGAATGTATCCCTTGGCTTTAAGAAGCTCAGCGCACAAAACAGCTCCTCCCGCCGCACCTCTTACAGTGTTGTGTGACAGACCCACGAACTTGTAATCAAACAGCGTATCTTCCCTGAGCCTTCCTATTGAAATGCCCATTCCTCTCTCGTAATCAACATCCAGAGATACCTGAGGACGGTTATCTTCTTCAAGATACTGTATGAACTGCCCCGGAGCGCTGGGAAGCTCAAGCTCCTGCGGAACTCCTCTGAAGCTTATCATCTTTTCGATGAGCTGTTCCTTTGTGGGTTTTTTGTTAAAACGCACAAACACTGCCGCAGTATGTCCGTTAAGAACAGGAACACGTATACACTGGGTCGTAATAAGAGGTGATGAAGCCTTCTCTATCTTCCCGTCCACAACCTTACCAAGTATCCTTAAGGGTTCCTGCTCACTTTTCTCTTCCTCTCCGCCTATGTAAGGAATTATATTGCCTTCCATTTCGGGCCAGTCCTTAAAGGTCTTTCCCGCACCGGAAATCGCCTGATAAGTGGTTGCAACAACCTCTGTTGGCTCGAATTCCTTCCATGCCGCAAGTACAGGGGCATAACTCTGTATCGAGCAATTGGGCTTAACGGCAATGAAGCCCCGCTTAGTTCCAAGCCTCTTCTTCTGTGCTTCTATAACCTCAATATGCTCCGGGTTTATCTCAGGTATTATCATCGGAACGTCCGGAGTCCATCTGTGTGCACTGTTGTTTGACACTACGGGTGTTTCAGTCTTTGCATATTCCTCCTCGATGGCGCGTATCTCATCCTTTGTCATATCTACAGCACTGAAAACAAAGTCAACCGTGGATGCTACTTTTTCCACTTCGCTGACATTCATCACCACAATATCCTTAACTGCTTCAGGCATGGGTGTAGTCATCTTCCACCTTCCGCCGACAGCATCCTCGTACCTCTTACCCGCGCTTCTTGCACTTGCAGCAATCGTTACAACCTCAAACCACGGATGATCCTCAAGCAGAGATATAAATCTTTGTCCTACCATACCCGTTCCGCCAAGAATACCAACCCTTAATTTCTCACTCATCCTTCTTCCTCCTTCTGCTTCATATTAACTTCTTTTATATGATATCTTCTCTATGTTTCAAATTATCAGCCAACCCGTATTATCAGGAACTGGTTATACCGCGCTCTCAAGGAAAGCCCTGCAGGCCTTTATCTCCTCCGTCATGGCGTCATGCCCGGGTGCTCCTTTTGTAAGCCTCTTTTCAACACAGGTCTTAAGGCTTATCGCTTCATATACATCTTCATCAAACTTCGGGCATATGTCCTTAAGTTCCTCAATTGTAAGCTCATCTATGGAACAGCCTTTATCGATACAATAAAGAACCAGCCTTCCTATTATACCGTGTGCATCCCTGAAGGGAACACCCTTAAGCACAAGATAGTCAGCCGCATCGGTCGCATTTGTGAAACCGTTCATTGCACTTGCGGCCATGATCTCTTTATTGAAGCTGATCGTAGATACCATACCCTCGAACAGAGCCAGACACCCCTTAACCGTATCCATCGCATCAAACACAAGCTCCTTATCCTCCTGCATATCCTTGTTGTATGCGAGCGGGATACCCTTCATTGTTGTAAGCAGCGACATAAGCGCTCCATACACCCGTCCGGTCTTGCCCCTTATCAGCTCGGCAATGTCCGGATTCTTTTTCTGCGGCATGATGCTCGAGCCTGTAGAATAAGCATCATCTATCTCAATATATCTGTATTCATTGCTGTTCCATATAATGATCTCCTCGCAGAACCTGCTAAGATGCATCATTATCATTGCCGCGGCCGACAGATATTCTATAAGATAATCCCTGTCGGAAACGGAATCCATACTGTTAAGTGTCGGGCCGTAGAAATCAAGCTCCGATGCGGTATAATCACGATCAAGCGGATATGTTGTTCCGGCCAGCGCTCCTGCTCCCAACGGACAGTAATTCATCCTTTCATATATATCAGAAAGCCTCAGCCAGTCCCTTTTGAACATCTCAAAGTATGCCCCTATATGATGAGCCAGCGTCACGGGCTGCGCCTTCTGAAGATGGGTGAAACCCGGCATATATGTATCAATATGCTTATCCATCATATCGGCCAGAGTTGTAAGAAGCTTTAAAACAATTGACTTCGTTTCAACTATCTCATCCCTTGTATACATTCTCATATCAAGAGCGACCTGATCGTTCCTGCTGCGCCCCGTATGAAGCTTCTTCCCGGCATCACCGATCCTGTCAATCAGATTGGCCTCTACGAAGCTGTGGATATCTTCATATTCGTCTGTTATCTCTATCCTGCCTTCTTCGATGTCCTTAAGAATGGATGAAAGACCTTCCTGTATGGCCTTCTCCTCCTCAGCGGATATGATACCCTGTTTCGAAAGCATGGCTGCATGTGCCTTGCTTCCGCGTATATCCTGCCTGTACAGCTTCCTGTCAAATGACACCGAAGCATTAAAAGCATATACCAGCCTGTCTGTTTCTTTTGTAAATCTTCCGCCCCATAACTGAGCCATCCCGAGCCTCCATACTGTTTAGTAAACTATCATTTAACTTCTATAGCCGTAAAATATATAATATCACAAAGTTACCGCTAAGTAAAGATAAGGACAACTTCGAAGCCAAAACCTCGTGTTGTCCTCATCATATCAATTCAAGCTCCCGGCCGGACTCGAACCGGCGACCTACGCATTACGAATGCGTTGCTCTACCAACTGAGCCACGGAAGCAAAAATGACTTACCAAAGAATTATATTAGATTATTATCGAATATGCAACAGTTAATTTGTTTTTTTCTTAACTACGCGCTTAACAACCTTCTTGACCACTAACTTCTTCTTCGCAGGCTCGTCAGCATTCGTTGCCTGAGCTTCCGGTACGGCTGCGGCTGTATCCGGCGCGGCCTGAACCTGCTGCTGACCTGTTTCGTAATCTGTACCCACGCTTAAGCCGTTATCGAAGAGATCTTTATCAAGCCTGAAGCCCAAGGCCTTTGATGTATTACTGAATGCACTCTTTTTCCTGTCTGTCTGAGCAATGACATCGGTTGAAGAGGCTGCCGCCTCACTTCCTACCCGATATGATGCCTGCTCATCTTCTGCATATTCTTCCTGGTACTCTTCGCCGATGGTTTCGTCAGGATATTCTCCGGGATATGCTTCATCACTCTTCTGCGCATATTCTTCAGGATATGCTTCTTCAATACCTTCAGCGTACTCCTTCGGATATGCCTCGCCTGCTTCGTCCGAATACTCCTCGGGATACTCTTCAATATCCTGTGCATACTCTTCCGGATATGCTTCGACAGCATCGTCTGTGTACTCCTCGGGATATTCTTCCATATCCTGCGTGTACTCTTCCGGATATGCTTCGGCAGCATCGTCTGTGTACTCCTCGGGATATTCTTCCATATCCTGCGTGTACTCTTCCGGATATGCTTCGGCAGCATCGTCTGTGTACTCCTCGGGATATCCCTCCATATCCTGCGTATACTCTTCGGAATATTCCTCTACATTAATGTTATCCGCATATTCATCATTTCCGCTTTCATTCAGACCATCACCCATACTATCGAACAAGCCCTCATAAAATCCCGAATACATTTGTGTATTCTGCCCATCAGTTGCTTCTGTGTCATTTATTCCTTCCGTTATAAAATCTCCGGATACGGGTTCAGCATCGACATCGGCATCGGCTTCCTGCTCTCCCTGTACACCGGCTTCAACAGCCCCGAACATGTCTCCTACGGTTCCTCCGAATGAACCGTCCCCATAATCGGGTGCTGCATTATCAAAGATACTGAAATCACCCTCCGCAGGTACTGCTCCTTCAGCCTTATCCTCTGTCACTGCGATATTCCCGGCTTTCCTGCCCTCTTCCTTATGGTTAACAAATATAAGTGACTTTGCTCCTGCAAGAGAACTTCCGAACAAAGGCAGACTTCCGCCTGCCGCTGCTGCTTCATTCAGCAATACCGGAATATCCGAATGATGATTCATATACATATAGTGAAGGCCACAGCTTCCGACAATTATCAGAAGTTCAAACAGGAAATAATTACTCTCTTCATTCGTAGACCTGTAGAACAGCATGACAAAGCTGCTGATGAGCAGAACAAGACCCGGCATTGCCTCCCTGTGTTTGTTCCTGAACATATAGAAAACACAGGCTATCGACATTACCAGAACAAACATGTAGCTCATCTGGGTGCCTAATGTGAACCATGCATTGTTGGTCCTTGAATAAGTCTCCCCCTGCTCGTTTGTAAGGAAAAGATAATTGTCATTAACACTCGTATTTCTGTTATCAAGGTTCTCATGGAACTTCTTGAATACCTCTCCAAAGGTATATGACGTCTCACTGTCCGGATCCCTGGATATCGAAAACCTGGACAATGCACCGCCTATGACTTCGCCGATACTCTTATTTAATGCTGTCGCCTTCGTAAGATTGAATATCAGAAGGAAGATCAGCATTGTTCCGCCCATGATGGCGATGGCATTAACGGGCAAATGTCCCTTTATCCTGCGCTTATATACAAAATATACGATGAATACGACCACACATACAAACGATAACGGCTCGGTAAACAGTAAAAGTGCAAGCAGAAATCCGAATACCGCATCCATTATCATCATGATCACCTTATCTCTCTTCTTACCGTCTGTTATGATAAGCAGGGTGTTGAAGGTAAGAAGTAAAACAAAGCAGAAAAAGAATTCGCTGCTGTATGAATATACCGCAAAAGACTGAGACGGAATAAACAGTGTACACAATGATGCCATGAGCGCGCAAGTGCGTCCCGCTATTTTCCTTACTATCCTGTTAACAACTATGGCTATAGCAATAAGGACTATCGCATTAAGGGTAACGAAGGCTCCGGAACCGTCAGATGAGCCCTTCAGGAAAAGAGCAAGTATACGTGCGTAAACATACTGCGAAGGATATATCATAAGATGCTTGAAGACATCCATACCCATTGTGCCGAGCATCTTGTCCTTCATAAGGGAAGCGGCTCTGAATATGATGGTCTCTTCTGCCGGAACCGATGTCTTGTAGGTGAGCCTGTATACAAGGAAGAGATATCCGCCGATACAGAGAATGAGAACTTCTACTATATTCCACATGAAGTTATCATTAACCTCATCCGTAATATCAAGCAGCTTGGTCACCAGACTAAGCAGTACAAATCCGAGTATAAGGATCCCTCCGAAAACAACCACATAGAAGAACCCTCCGCTTTGCACGATAATCTGGCTGTACACGGAAATAAATAAAATATATCCGAGCACAACCAAACCAATAACACTTATTATCTTAGCCAATAGATCCTTGTTTGATTCCATATATTTTCAGTCTGTGTTTATTTATTAAGCCAACGCCTGTTCAAGATCGGCAATTATGTCGTTTACATTTTCGATTCCAACCGAAAATCTGATAAGATCCGGCTGAACACCGGCCTCAATAAGCTGTTCATCGGTCATCTGTCTGTGTGTATGTGATGCCGGATGAAGTACGCAGGTCCTGGCGTCCGCAACATGAGTCACTATACATGCAAGCTTGAGCTTATCCATAAATGCTATGCTCGCTTCTCTTCCGCCCTTTATACCGAAACACAGCACACCGCAGGTTCCGTTCGGCATATATTTCATTGCAAGCTCATGGTAGGGATCATCCTCCAGTCCCGCATATGATACCCATGCAACCTTCTCATGCGACTTAAGATACCCGGCCACAGCCAATGCATTGGCGCAGTGTTTCGGCACACGAAGATGCAGTGTTTCAAGACCCACATTAAGCAGAAAAGAATTCTGCGGTGAAGGTATCGAACCAAGGTCTCTCATAAGATGTGTTGTTGCTTTGGTGATATACGCAGCCTTTCCGAATCTCTCGGTATATATAAGACCGTGATACGACTCATCGGGTGTTGTAAGTCCGGGATACTTATCCGGATATTTATTCCAGTCAAAATTGCCGCTGTCCACTATACATCCGCCCACACACATTGCATGTCCGTCCATATACTTGGTGGTTGAATGAGTAACTATATCAACTCCCCACTCAAACGGGCGGCAGTTGATCGGTGTGGGAAACGTATTGTCTACAATAAGCGGTACTCCATGAGCATGCGCCGCTCTTACGAACTTCTCGAAATCAAGGACAACTCCCGAAGGATTGGATATGGATTCGGCAAGCACGCACTTGGTGTTGGCCTTAAACAGACCGTTCAGCTCATCCTCTTCAATATCGGGGTCGACAACCGTACACTCAATGCCCATCTTCTTCATCGTGAAGGTAAGAAGGTTAAATGTTCCGCCGTATATCTTGGATGACATGATAACATGATCACCGGCCTCGGTTATGTTGAAAACAGCATAATAATTGGCAGCCTGTCCGGAAGAAGTAAGCATGGCAGCCACTCCGCCTTCAAGCTTACATATCTTGTCAGCCACATAATCATTGGTCGGATTCTGAAGTCTTGTATAGAAATATCCGCTGTCTTCAAGATCAAAAAGCCTTCCCATTGCATCGGAAGTATCATACTTAAATGTTGTGCTCTGATATATGGGCAGTACCCTCGGTTCACCTGTTGTCGGCTGCCATCCGGCCTGCACACACAATGTTTCAATGTTGTAATTATCCATATTTCGCCTCGTCTTATATCTTTATCTTTTGTTTGTTATATACTGATCCTTGAGTGAATATACCATTTCCGAATACAGTTCCCTGCATTCTTCCAGCCTGTTATGCTCTATCATATCTATGCATGGCCTGATATATTTGTCAAACAGCTTCCTGTATACGACCGACGAATCGTTTCTTCTGTTTATCCTGTTAACTATTGTCGGAGCTATATCATAGTACGTGTCTACTACAGTCTTCCCTTCTTCACTGGCGAGCAGATAACCGTCCCTGTATCCTCTGAGCGTCTTTAATTCGTAACAGTCATCCGGCTTACCAAGGCTCTCACACACGGCTGTAGTGATGTAGCAAAGCTTACGCTTGAAACCCGCATCAATCTCCTCGAATGTACCCATGCTTAAATTGTAACGGGTAAATATCCCGTTCCATCTTCTGAGTATTTCCTCTGCCAGAGCCTTGCACGGATCTGTTTTAATCTCGAGAAGCGCCGGAAGAAGATACAGCGTAAGTATGGAATTGTGGTCTATTGCGAAATGTTCCTTATCGCTTTTCTTACTCAGACTGTCTTCTTTATCCTTGACAATATTTACAAATCCGGACGCTATGTCTTCAATGTATTTATCTTTATCATCACTTGAAGCATAACCTTCACCGATACGTTCAAGCAATGGTCTGTAGCTTTCAAAGTATGCCTTAAATGCATCTGCGTAACTGTCCTTATTGAACTTCTTCATAAGCGGCAGGTTGTCACAGAGCATTCCTGAAAGCTCGTCGCTGATGTTGTCCATTTTGGTCCTTTCTGTTATAGGTTAACATTCGATACAGCCCCACCCCTCTAATCGCTTCGCGATTTTCGTGGTTACTGTTTTCGTTACAGCACCCTCCCCTCAAATCGCTTCGCGATTTTCGTGGTGGGTATTGTTCCAATACCAGGATTCAAGAAATATGCCTCCTCTGTGCAAGCACAGGAGTCACATTTCTTGAATCCTGATGCTGTAACGAATTACTCGTCCCAGTTATGATACACTGCCTGGACGTCGTCATCGTCTTCGAGGAGGTCGAGGGTCTTCTGGATGTTCTTTATCGCAGTGTCATCGGTAAGTGTTACCCAGGTCTGGGGAATCATTGTTACCTCTGCAGAGATCATGGGAACGCCCTGTTCCTCAAGCGCCTCTCTTATATTACTGAACTCATCGGGATCTGTTGTTATCTCGTAGCTGTCATCCTCATCCGCGAAATCCTCCGCGCCTGCATCGAGTGCTGCCATCATGAGATCATCGGCATCCATGTCGCACTCTTCCTTGTCTACAATGATCAGCCCCTTCTTGTCAAACATAAATGAAACACAGCCCGGAGTACCTACATTACCGTTTCCTTTGGTAAATGCACTTCTTACGTTGGCTGCTGTTCTGTTCTTATTATCTGTGAGCGCATCAACTATGATGGCTATGCCGTTAGGACCGTAACCCTCATATGAAACATACTCATAATTAACACTGTTCGCATCACCGGCTGCCTTCTTGATACCCCTATCTATCGTATCGTTTGGCATATTGTTGGCCTTGGCCTTGGCGATAACATCACGAAGCCTTGAATTGTTATTGGGATCCGGGCCGCCTTCCTTTACTGCAACGGCTATTTCACGACCTATTATCGTAAAAATCTTGCCCTTTGCGGCATCATTCTTCTCTTTCTTATGCTTAATATTTGCAAATTTGGAATGTCCTGACATCTCTACACCTCATATATTATTTTACACACTCTTTATATAATACCATTTTTTACGATATTCAGCAACAACTGACTCACACATACTTCCTCGGTACCCTGTCGGAAATCTCACAGACCAGTTCATAGTTGAAACGTCCCGACAGCTTCCCGAGTTCCTCGGCTGTAATGGTATTACCCTCTGAATTGCCCAGAAGCACAACCTCATCATACTCCCCGGCTTCAGGTATATCCGTAACATCAACCATCATCTGATCCATGCACACGCGTCCCAGTATCGGTGCCTTTTTACCACGTATAAGTACATAGCCTTTATTAGACAGGGAGCGCGGATATCCGTCGGCATAACCTACGGGGATTGTTGCAACTCTTGTAGTCTTCACGGTAGTAAAAATCCCGCCATAGCTTATTTCAACTCCCGGAGGTAATGTTTTTATGTAAACAATCGAACTCTTCACTTCCATTGCGGGCTCAAGCCTTATGGTACCTTCCTCCGCTTCGCCTGAAGGCCACAGTCCGTACATCGTGATCCCTGCCCTGACAAGATCCATGTTCGCCTCCGGCATTTTAAGTATGCCGGCACTGTTCGAACAGTGTCTGAATACGGGATGCACGCCTCTTGCAGAGCACTTACCGAGGAAATCCACAAAACGGTCAAGCTGCCTGTATGCATGGCTCATATCCGGCTCATCCGCTCTTGCAAAATGTGTGAATATGCCTTCGGTTTCAAGCATATCATATTCCGACATCTTCACTGCGATATCGACTCCGGTATCATCACAGGGTACGCCTATCCTGGACATTCCCGTATCAACCTTAATATGTATCCTGCATTTTTTACCTGCGGCATGTGCGGCTTCATTAAGCTGTCCGGCCGTTTCAGCCTTAAATACAGCAGGTCTTATATCGAGCCTGATCATGTCCTCGTAATTGTCGGGAAACGTATATCCCAGAACAAGGATAGGTTTCCTGATACCGCCGTCACGCAGCCTGAAGGCTTCCTCCGCAGTTGCGGTCGCATATCCGAAAACATGCTCGATCTGTTCAAGCCTGACTGCTATCTGCAGTGCCCCGTGGCCGTATCCGTCTGCCTTGATCACAGCGATTATCTTCGTACCGGGATCGATGACGCTTTTCATGTTAAGGATATTGTTCTCTATTGCACTTAATGAAATATTGGCTACAACACGTTTCCTACTCATCTGACTCTCCCATGCATTCCTTAAGCGCTTCGATAAGATCGGTCGCAATAAGCCCGGTCTTTCCGCGTTTCCGGGCTGCCAGATCCCCGGCATACCCGTGAACGTAGCAGCCATAGACGGCAGCATCATACGGCGACATGCCCTTTGCAAGAAATGCGGCAATGATACCAAACAGACAGTCTCCCATTCCCGCCGTGGCCATTCCGTTATTTCCTGTCAGATTGATGCAGCATTCACCCTCCTTTGAAGAGATGACACTGCGCGAATCCTTGGTCACGCATGTAAGATTAAAGGTCTGGGCCACTCTTTTGGTCAGACCTACAAGATCTTTCATGACCACTTCTTTGTCCATTCCGGTAAATTTGACGAATTCACCTATATGCGGAGTAATTATGATATTCCTTCCGGGATCCTTCTTAAGAGTCATCCTGTAGTGCTTAAGCATACCGAGCGCATCCGCATCTATCACAAAAGAACCCGATGACTTAAAGAATGTGAACTCAAACAGCTTCTTTGCCAGTTCATCCTTGCCTATACCCGGTCCTATCGCTGTAACGTCAGCCCATTTAACAACCTCCGCCAGCTTGACCGTATCTATGCTGTCTGTGTATGTGTCCACCAGAGCTTCCGGAAGCTTGTCATTTATAAGCTTCCTGTTGTTCTCATGAGTCAGTACCCTGACCATACCCGCACCCGCCCTGAAACAGCTCAGTGCGGCAAGAAGAGCACATCCTCCCATATTCTCACTTCCGGCAACTATCAGCACCTTGCCGAAGGTTCCCTTATGCGAATGGTCGGGACGTTTAAACTGCGGCGCATTAATGATATCGCTTTTGGTAAGACATTTAAGAGAAGGAGTTAACTCCTTAAGCGATTCATCCGTTATTCCTATATTAACAAGCATGAGCTTGCCCGCATACTCCGCGCCGGGATACAGCATGAGTCCCTTCTTGTAATATCCGAAGGTGACAGTCATATCCGCCCTGATCGCAGCTCCCATTATCTCTCCGCTGCTCGCATTGACACCCGAAGGTATATCAACCGACACGATCCTTGCCCCGTTGTTCCTGAATGAATTGATACCCTCTATGAACTCGGCTGTAGGCCGCTCGAGCACGCGGTTTATGCCTATTCCGAATACGGCATCGACTATAAGCGAGTATTCATCATCCTTAACTGCAGACCTTATCGGTATACCGTACTTAACACAGCTCTCGTAATTACCTCTGGTCTCCGCGCTCATCTGTGACAACGAGCCGGCGAGAAGCACATCCACCTTCACTCCGCGCTCATGGAATATCCTGGCTATGGCAAAGCCGTCACCACCGTTATTCCCGCTCCCGCATACAACAAGAACCCGATCGAGACTGTATCCCTCCTGTATAATGGCATTGACACACTTAAGTGCAGCCCTTTCCATAAGCACCACCGCCGGAACGCCGAAATGCTCTATGGTATAATGATCGCATTTTCTCATTTCCTCTGCAGTTAATATATATTCCACTTTAATCCTCTTTCTTATCCTCTGTTTCTTCTTCCTTCTTTTCAGGCTTCTTAAGTGTGGGCTCATATCTCATATCAAATATCTCCATCACCTCATGCCCGAATATATCATGCATGTATGTGTACAGATCGGCGTTTTGGAATTCCTTTTCCTGCTTCTTGATAATATTCTTCTTGAGCTGAATACGGATTTCATGTATCCATTCCGCGATCTTCTCTATTTCGTCGGTATTCTCCGCCAGTTTTTCATAACACAGAGCCATCGTCTTGATCATAAGCTCACGGTTTACACGGTCTATCTCACGCGGAAGCTCCAGAAGTTCATCCTCATAAGCATCAAGCTTGTCATTGGATTCATTAATAAGCCTCTTGCTTTCGCTTACCTTCTTATCGGATTTATCGCCCGCATCATCCATGTTACTCACGATATTCTGCATAAGCTCACCCTTGAGCTTCTTGATATTTTTGATCTCAGTATTTACCCTGCCCTGCCGTTTGAGCAGCGCGGTAAGCTCCTTCTCAAGCTCTTCTATCTCAGATGTTGTACCGGCACGTTTAAACAGCTTGTGCCATTTATTATCCAAAATAAGTACCGGTATATGCTTATCACCCAATGCCTCCTTGAATTTCTCTTCAGATATCGGCATAAGCACCTCCTAGTTTTTATCCTTACAACCAAGATTATATGAAAGCCTCATCAGGCTTTCCGAAAGATGAACGTTCTCCACTTCGATATTATCGGGAACATTCAGATCGACATGAGCGAAATTCCATATTCCCTTGATACCGTACGAAACCAGCTTCCTTGCTATTTCCACAGCACCTGATTTGGGAATTGTAAGTACCGCTATATCGATGTCATTCTCCTTCATAAAGGCTTCGATCTCATCCATGGGTCTTACTGTTATACCGCGTATAACCTTACCGTATATCTCCTCATTACGATCAAATATGCCCTTGATAAGAAAGCCCCTTTTCTCGAAATTCACATAATTGGCAAGCGCCTGACCCAGATTACCGGCACCTATCAGGATCAGGTTATGTTTCTTGTCGAGTCCGAGGATACTGCCGATCTCATCATAAAGAAACTTGACATTGTATCCGTATCCCTGCTGACCGAACCCACCGAAGTTATTCAGATCCTGCCTTATCTGGGACGCAGTGACCTTCATCAGTACACTTAGCTCCTGAGATGAAATACGTTCCACACCATCATCATGAAGCTCACCCAAATATCTGTAATACCTGGGCAGGCGGCTGATCACCGCCCGTGATATCTCCTTCGCGTCCACCTTGTTACCTCTTTCTTCCCGGATCAAACCTGCATTTCTTCCAAAGTCTTCCTGATCTCCTTAATGAAATCAAGACTGTTAAGTACCACGGGATCCTTAAGTGTGGTTATAAGCGCAAGATCCTTTGTCATCCTTCCCGACTCAATAGTAGCGATCGTTGCCTTCTCAAGCCTGTCGGCAAAGTCACACAATTCCTTAATACCATCAAGCTCTCCGCGCTTCCTCAGCGCTCCGGTCCACGCAAATATCGTAGCAACTGAATTGGTAGAAGTCTCTTCACCCTTAAGGTGCTTGTAATAATGTCTCTGAACGGTACCGTGAGCCGCCTCATATTCATATACTCCCGACGGAGAAACAAGAACAGAGGTCATCATCGCCAGTGAGCCGAATGCACTTGATACCATGTCACTCATCACATCACCGTCATAATTCTTGCATGCCCAGATCATTCCGCCTTCCGAACGCATTATCCTTGCAACAATATCATCTATAAGTGTATAGAAATACTCGATACCTGCCTCCCCGAAGCGGGTCTTGTATTCATTTTCGTATATCTCATTGAAAATATCCTTGAAATGATGATCGTATTTCTTGGATATGGTATCCTTGGCTCCGAACCACAGATCCTGCTTACTGTCAAGAGCATAATTGAAGCAGCATCGTGCGAAATCCTCGATGGATCCGGTACAGTTGTGTACGCCCTGTACTATTCCGCCCTTCTCATCGAATTCATGGATAAGCTGTTTGGTAACTGTGCCGTCAGCAGCTGTAAAAGTAAGCTCTGCCTTGCCGGCTCCCTCAACTCTCATCTCGCTGTTAAGGTATATATCACCGTAGGCATGCCTTGCTATCGTTATGGGCTTCTTCCAGTTCTTTACATAGGGCTCGATCCCCTTGACGATGATGGGAGCACGAAAAACGGTTCCGTTGAGCATGGCCCTGATCGTACCGTTCGGGCTCTTCCACATTTCCTTAAGGTCGTATTCGGTCATCCTTGCCGCATTGGGAGTTATTGTTGCGCATTTAACTGCAACTCCGTATTTAAGTGTCGCATTGGCCGAATCCTTAGTCACCTGATCATCCGTTTCATTCCTGTATTTAAGACCAAGATCATAATATTCGGTCTTGAGATCTATAAACGGAAGAAGCAGTTCATCCTTTATCATCTTCCACAATATTCTTGTCATCTCATCCCCGTCCATCTCAACTATGGGGGTCTTCATCACTATCTTATCCATTTCTTCTCCTTTTATCCCAATCTATTTTCTCTTTACCGGAACCTTAAGCTGTTTAAGCCCAAGATCCGTACACGTCTGTGCTATTATGCTCACAAGCTCGTCATTGGTCATTACCGTAACACGACCGTCTTCATATTCACTGTCAACGATCTCCTTTACCCTTTTTACCAGGTCTGAATTCTTGTCGACATGCTCTTCTGCCGGAAGCTTGTAATATGTATTGATCCAGTGAGCTATCCCGGCAAGACCTGATGTATTTGATACTGCGCACAGCACAGGCCTGTTAAGGAACTTCTCGGTATCAAAGATGTTGTATATCTCCTCGTTCTTAAGCAGTCCGTCTGCGTGTATTCCGGCACGCGTTACGTTGAAGTTCTCACCGACAAAAGGTGTTCGCGGCGGAATGTGATATCCTATTTCCTTCTCGTAGTATTCGGCGAGCTCGGTGATTATCGTAGTGTCCATGCCGTTAAGGTCACCCTTTAACTGCGCATACTCAAATACCATTGCTTCAAGAGGCGTGTTGCCCGTCCTCTCGCCGATGCCGAACAGTGAACAGTTAACTCCCGAACAGCCGTACAGCCATGCAGTTGTCGAATTGACCACCGCCTTATAGAAGTCATTGTGTCCGTGCCACTCAAGCAGATGCGGATCCACTCCCGCATGCTTGTTAAGTCCGTATATGATGCCCTGTACCGATCTTGGTATTACCGCACCCGGATAGTTGACTCCGTATCCCATGGTATCGCAGGCCCTTACCTTGATAGGTATCTTATACTCATCCATGAGCTTCATAAGCTCCAGGCAGAACGGTATGACATAACCGTAAATATCAGCCCTTGTAATATCCTCAAGATGACATCTGGGTGATATGCCCTCCTCAAGACAATCCTTGACAATGTTAAGGTAATGCTCCATCGCCTGACGTCTGTTCATCTTAAGCTTATAGAAGATATGATAATCGGAGCAGCTTACAAGGATGCCTGTTTCCTTCATGCCGATCTCCTTGACCAGCTTGAAATCCTCCTTGCTTGCCCTTATCCAGCTTGTTATCTCAGGGAACTGGTATCCCCTCTCCATACATTTATATACAGCGTCTCTGTCCTTTTTGCTGTAAAGGAAAAACTCGCTGGCACGGATCATTCCGTTTGGACCGCCGAGCTTATGAAGATAATCGAAGATAGTCACTATCTGCTCGGTTGTGTAGGGAGCCCTGCTCTGCTGTCCGTCCCTGAAAGTCGTATCCGTTATCCATATTTCCTTCGGCATGTTGTGAGGAACTATCCTGTCGTTAAATGCTATCTTGGGAACTTCCTCATAAGGAAATAGATTTCTGAACACATTCGGCGTATCGACATCCGCCAGGATATACATATGCTCTTCAAGCTCGAGCAGATTGTTCTTTGTGTTCATCCTTACTGCTCTGTTTTCATTTTTCATAATATTTTCACCTCGGATTTACACTACAATTGCATTATACTTAATAAAACTGCAAACATTTTAATTATACTTATTCATTCTCTTTTTTCAAGACCGGATGTCTTTTATTCATCAAAAGAAGGATCAGCCCCATCATCATGAACGCGGCTCCGATGTACCATTTCACACTCGTAAAACCAACATCCCTGTTAAGAGTCTCCATCACCGCTATCTGTGCAGGCAGGGAAAGGTTCTGCCTGTTGACCGTATTTAAAACAGTTGTCTGCTCAAGGCTCGTATATATTACATACGTGGAAAAATGCGAAGCAATAAATTTAATCTTGTCATTTCCGCCGTAATTGACTATTGATGAAGGTATGGTCTCCAGTTCACCGTTATCATTGAGCGCTCCCACCATAATATTCTGTTCCTGGATGAACTCCGAAGGTATCGGAAGCTCCAGATCCACGCTATGCCCTGACAGTCTCTTTATCTTAACACCGCTTCGTACATCGGTCATAGTTATATCAAGCGGTACCATATTGATCCCGTCGGCACTTCCGAACTTATTAATAAATGCACTGTTGCATAAGTCCGCACTTTCAGGCGACCTGCTCACACTGATATGATAGTCTCCGTCATCTCCCGTTATGGCCGCAAATGCATTTCCCCTGTCGGGACTTACTCCGTCCTCCACATCTATCGGGATTATCTTTTCATTTGAAGAGTCATCCGCCTCACTGACTACGCTCTTACGCGAGCTTAGCTCCTGCGAAATACGGTTCAGCATACCGTTTACATTTTCCGATGTATTTCCCTGTATTGATATGCTTTTTACATCTGACGAATCTATCAGGGACGGATCCGTATAACTGTCGAAAGCACCCTCTGTCACACCAGACATTATGTAATTCTTCCCATTGATCGTCACATGCGGATCGATAACTACATTTCCGTCAGAATCAGCAGGCCTTGCATACGAATTCTTAAGCCTTAACTGTCCGTTGTCCGCGGATGCGTCGGAGGTGATCACATAAACCTGTCCCCTGAAGCCGTTCTCTGAAGGCGACAACACACTGTCTTCACTTATATCCGCATCACTTCCGACAATGGCATTATCAAACCCGGCGAAAGCATATGTCCTTAAATCGGAGGCTGATAAACGCGAGGCTGTATTCTTATACGTGAGAGACGGAAGTTCATTTCCGAGAAATACAACAGCTCCCGTTCTGTCAACACCACTGTCCAGCACCTCAGTCCTGTCAAAGGCTCCAAGTCCTATATTCCGTACACCGGCAGGAATGATGACCTGGTCAAGCGGACAGTTCTTAAACGCTCTGTCCTCTATATCCGTAACGGAATCGGGTATGGTCACATCCCTTATCCCGGCGCATCCGAGAAATGCTTCTTCTCCTATCTTCTCAAGACCCTGAGGAAGAGTTACCGATGTGATTCCCTTATTTCCGGCAAAACATCCCGGTCCTATCGCCTTCACACCGGCGGGGACAGATACGTCACCTCCGTTGCCCTTATATCCGATCAGTATCCCCTGACCTGCTACGATAAAATCATTACCATCATCCTTCGCAAGCTGCTCATCCATCCACTTACAGCCGTCAAAAGCCCCGAGTTCTATTGTCCTTACACTGTCCGGAATGATGATATCTTCAAGATTGGCACAGTTGTAAAAAGCCGCATAGCCAATCCTGTCTATGCCCTCCGGCAGGGAAACCCTCTCAACCGATGATCTGGCAAAGGCAAAATCTCCTATTTCACTGACTCCGGCAGGCACGACCAGACTTTCCACCCTGTCGTTCTTATAAAACGCCCTGTTGCCTATCTTACCTATTCCCATTGGAAGTACAGGCTTGCTGTCGCTGCCTCTGTACCTTACAAACACATTCCCGACAACATTATAGCTTCCGCCAAGATCAGGATCAATGTAAGTGTAAGGAGTTCCGTCCTCACCCTCTGCCTGTACTATATTGTACCCTCTGACAAGAACATCTCTCGGAACCTCAAGATAGGCATGTCCGCCGGATATCCTCGCGGATGCAAGTTCACCCGGTAACCGCGTCACACTGTTGGATGAAACCCCTCCTTCCACATGAGGCATTTCACTCAGTACTGTTTTCTCATTGGCAGAACCGGACACAAATATATCATAGTCACTTCCCGCGATACCGTCAGCATATTCACTGAAATCCTCCTGCTCTATTCCCGCCCCGTCAATAAGCTGTCTGGCATCATCCGAATCATAGTAATTAAATTCAACATCATCGGTAAGATAGAAGGCCTTCTCATCAATATATCCAACCGTATCCGGTATTATAACGTTCCTCAGATTGTAACAGTCCGAAAATGAATAAGCCTGAAGAGATTTAACATTATATGGTATGACCACGTTGGTAAGTCCGGAACAGTTGGCAAAAGCATACTCCGGTATCTCACTCACCTTTGAAGAAATGGATACATCCGTAAGCTGGGGCGAACCCCAGAATGCATATTCCTCAATGCTCTCAATAGATGAAGGCATATTGTACATGCCGCTTGTACGACCTGCCAGATACTGTATGAGCTTCTTGCCGTCAGAAGTGTATAAAACACCGTCAAGGCATACGAACAAGGTATTGTAGGGATCCACGGTTATTTCGGAAAGTCTTTCACACTTTGCAAAAGCCGCAGACCCGATCTGCTCGCATTTATCCGGAATATTTATATATCTTAAGTTACTGCAGCCCGAAAAAGCACTGGCTCCGATCGATTTAACGCCGCTTGGGATTACTGCCTGAATAAGTTCGGAGCAATTCTCAAAAGCAGCAAAATCAATGTTTTTCACTGTGTCAGGTATTATGACCTTCTTAAGCGATGTGTTGCCGGCAAAAGCTTCCTTGCCGATATTCCTTACGCCGTTAAGAATAGTCAGATTCTCTTCTGTGCCCGTATATCTGATCAGCGTATCACCATCCATCTCAAAATCACCGACCTTTGTTGAAGCCTGCGATACTGATGCAGGCATACAAACGATCAGCACAGATGTTATGCACAAAAATATTGCTACAAACCTTCTAAATCTTTTCCCCATTTATAAATACCCTGATCCCTCTGTTTCAGTCATGATCCCCTGCATTTATCAATAAGCCGTTATCCTGTCATCCGACAGCCGCAACCTCTTCCCTGTCCCTCTTTAAGAACATGAACAGCGCAGCCGCCACAAGTCCTATAACAAGGAACCACTTGGGATGAATCATGTCACCCGTCTTGGGCGTCGAATCAAGAGTTCCGGCAGCCGTGAGATTGTCTGTGTCAACATATATTACGTAAGGCGAGAAATGCGTAGCCGTGAAATTCATGCAGGGCACGGAGTCTATTACGGTGAACTTCGGAGTTATCTTCTCCAACGTACCATCGGCAGTCGAAGCCACTCTTGCATTACCGCCGTATATCGCCAGATCATCCGGTATGGGGATCGTGACACTGACAGATACTCCCTCCGGAACCGGTGATATTTTGTTTTCTCCCTTGGAGTCATAAAGACTAATATCAACCGGAAGGTACCTGATAGCGGCCAGAGAACCGAACTCTTTGGTAAGTGCTGTCACTGCCGCGGAATCAGCCTCGGCGGTTTCCGATATCTTCACGATATAATTATCTGTCGAACCGTTGACATTGGCTGACATCTTACCTGTATCCGAAATACCGTCAGTTGTGGAAACAACATCCGTACGCCCTCCCTGCGGTATCACGGGATCCGCCACATAACTGTCTGCCGAAGGCACGGCAGTATCGGGCGGTATTGCAGCATAACCGCTTATAATGATCGGTACGGTAGACGAATTAACAGTTGATGAAGTTGAGCTCGAGCTTGAGCTGCCCTTGTTTGTAGATGATGTTGTCTTCTTAGGGTCGCCTGTAGGCGTCGGCGTCGGAGTGCCTGTCGGCCCCGGCGGGGGAGTCGGCGTAGGTGTCGGCGCAGGAGTTGGTGTAGGCTGCGGCGCAGGTGTCGGCGTCGGTGTCGGCCCCGGTGTGGGAGTCGGCGTAGGTGTCGGGGTAGGAGTCGGTGTCGGAGCCGTATCATAAATAGCAATACACTCCGTATCCTTTGTTATGTTCTCATACGAGTCGCTCCATCTCACAAACACATAGCCCGCTCTTGTCGGAAGCGGATTCGGCGGAACGGCATCCTCACCGCTTGAAACATACGTATCTTTAAGCACGGTACCGTCATAATCCTTGAAGACTACATGATATCTGTCGTCAAGTAGCTCATAATCGATATTATGATCCTTTGCATATCTGTATGCGGAACTGTCGGCATATGTTTTTATTTTGGGTCTTCTCAGTCCGTCAAAGGCCGTAGAGCTTATATATACCTCTCTTCCGGGGATCGTAACCTCAACCTTATCATCACAGCCCTCAAATGCACTGCTTTCAATGTTATCAACGCTCTCGGGTAAAATGATGGTATCCAGTTCCGAACAGTTCAGGAAACAGTCCTTCGGAATTGTCTCAATCTGTGAACAGGCACTCAGGTCAACCTCTTCCAGATGCTCACAGTTCTTAAATGCTCCGTCTGCAATCTTTGTGATTTCCGATATCGTGGGATCACTGGTCGCATTTACCCTCTTTGACGGAATGGCAGACGAATCACCTCTTGCATGCAGAACCTCTTCAAGGGTCAGATCAGTCCCGTCATAACTGTAAATGATACCGTTTTCGCACCAGTAAAACGGATTGTCGGATGTGGCATCATCCATGCTTCCCTCTGCGCTGAAGCTGACATTACTCAAACTTTCGCAGCTTAGGAACGGAAGGTTGCCAAGACCGGTCACATCTTTATTCATAAAGACATTGGTAAGGTAATCATCACCGGTGAACAGTCCTTCCTCATCGGCAGGAAATTCGGAAATATTAAGGGTTATGGTATTAACTCCGTTCTCAATGCCTCCTACCGTTCCCTTGATATCCCTCATATAACGGGATATGGGATCCATTGAATTAACCGCCTCATCAAGATGATCGACACCTTCCGGCACCGTTATGTTCTGAAGCTTGGATACTATCTCTCTTTCGAGCCTCTGCTGTTCTTCTCCGTTAAGATACCTCTGTACAATATCCTTTGCATAGACTATCGTTTCATTTCCCGCATCATCATACGTCCTACCCACCTGTGTATTAAGCGTAGGATAAGTTACAAGCGTTGTCCCTACCTCGCCCTTATCGGAATCCTCGTTATATCTTACCGATACGTTGTCCGGATTACCACTGGTATATGTGATGTAACTGTTATACTTGGTACTTACCTTATTGTCATTTGAAGCGGCATATACTCTGTACACAAAAAGATTACCCAGTGCAAGCGGCAGCCTGTAAGCGTCTTCAAACTGTCTCTTCGCCATGAGCCTTGTATCATCAGGGGTTACGGCTGTCGAACCTGCTTCAGGCTGATCCAGTCCGAGAGCAAAGCAATACGGCACATAATCCCTTGCAACGCTTCCTTTCATCACGAGCCACAGACCGCTGACACTGCTGGCATCGCTTCCAAGCCTGTTAAGTCCTTCATTTTCAAGCACCGAATCGTTAAAGGAATTCTGTCTGTTGGTCTTAAAGGCATCCCTGCCTATCGATGTGACATTAACATCATTAACGGCATCGGTATCAAAACTGTCATCCCTGAAATCAACCTCCAGCAGTTCGGGACAGCTTAAGAAGCAGGAATCTCCTATCTTTGTTTCACCGTTTCCTCCGCTCGCGGAAAACTTCACATAGACAAGGGAAGGATTGTATGAGAATGCTCCGCTCCCTATATCTGTTCCGCCTGTATTTATGTACAGATGCTTTAGCTTCGGAACACCCTTGAAAGCATAACCGCCAACAGATGTTACCGATTCGGGTATGGTAAGGTCGACAAGCTTATCCGCGTATGAATTGCCCGTATCGAAAGCACTGTCGGCGATCGCACTGATAGCTTCATCTCCGATCGTTGCGGGAATGACAAGAACATCCTCCGCATCCCTCGTCGGTATTATCCTGTTGATCCTTCCGTTATTAAAGTTAAAGATATAACCTCCCAGATTAAGTTCATATACCCTTTCACCTATTTCATCAATATACATATAGGTATTGGAATACTTCTGCGCGCTTAAATGTGCCGCAGCTTCCGCGGAACCCGAAGGATACGGATTTGGTCCCCAAATATAGAAGGAATCCGCAACCGTAGGAGCGGTTATATTGGGATTAACCTCCTGTGCATAGGGAAGGCTGGATGTGGTAACAAACTGGAAATCATCATACGGCTTGCCATTACGCCCGTAGAATCTCAGATATTCAAGGCTGTTGCACTTCTGGAACATATACTGTCCAAGTTCGACTGCACTTCCCTCACTGTATCCGGCATCACCGTATTCGGAAGGAAGTTCCACATGCCTTAAGTTGGCGCATCCGGCAAACATTCCTTCAAATGCATCATCCTGAGCGCCTCCCGTAGTAAAGCTCTTCAACTTGTTGTACATTGCCATATCTGTCAGAGAGGTGCAGTTGGCGAAGGCATACGGACCTATGTTGATAGTCCCCGTATAGCCCGAATTGGCAAACCTTGCAAATATTCCCTGTGTCTGGTCGATCGAATCGTTGAAATTGTAGCATCCGTAAAAGGCACCTGCGCCTATGGTCAGTACCTGACTGTTCGGAAGCTGGATCGTTCCAAAGCCGCAACCCGCAAAGGCAGCATCTCCGATGGTGTTAAGATATGAACAGTCACCTATGTTTATGGAACTGAGGCTTCCGCATCCCGCAAAGCACTCACGGCCTATTGAACTGACCTTATTACCGATATGAACCTCGCTTAAATTGCCGCAGTTCTTAAACGTGCCGTTACCCAACTCATACAGATCCTCAGGGAGCATAATGGTACTAACCATGGTATCCTCAAAGGCATTGTCACAGATATAATCAACGCCGCACTTATCAAAGCAGAGATTCCCTATATCCTCACCCGTGCTCGCAATGATACCGAAATGCCCGTACCAGTCATCTGCTTCCGGATCCGGATGGGCATTGCACCAGTCAACAGCCTCCTGATCCTGCGGATCGAAGTTAAGCTGGTGCTTCATCATATGAAGTATATTGTAATTGTTTCCGATATTATCCGTTTCAGGCTTATACTGCTCCTCACAGTAATAGACCTTTCCTTCTTCACCTTTTTCATAAAAGGCTCTGAGTTCACCCTCCTGTCTGCCGTTATAGCAGACATTCCGTGTCATGTCTATCGTATCGGTATTGTAAGCATTTCTGTATCCGATATAGTCCGTTAATGCGTTGTAGGTTCCGCCATCAACCGTCTTCTTCCCCATAACGAACAGGGGAACCGCAGCGGTACCGGTCATACCGCTTTCATTTATCGTATAATAACTGTGAGATGTTCCGTTGTAATCCGTGATGACATATTCGTCGCCGATGGGGAAAGCCACATAGGTGTCGCTGCCCTGATCAGCGGTTACCGATGTGTCCGCATCTGAAAATACGGAATAATTACCGAGAACAGCGTCAAGTGACATCACGTCTGCCGACGGATCCACATATGCCTGTGTAGTTGTCTGTGTGGGAATTAATGATACGATCAATGCGGAAACAAGCAGCAATGACGCAATGGTCATCCTTGCTCTTCTTTTAAGCCTGAAGCGCTTTTTCTTTCTTTTACCCTTAACTGCCATTATTTACACCCCTTATATATTAATCAACCTTCTTTGCCACGACAACGAACCTTTCCGCTCCCTCGGAATAGTCGCATGTCGACAAAGTGATCAGACTGTCTCCGTAATATGATTCAACCCCGGTATCATACAGTGACATTTCAGCCATTTCCTTCATATTTGAACGGTATTCCTGCGCGGAATTGGCATCAATAAACTGATAATATTTAAAGGCAACCTCAGCTTCCTCGTGAACGATCTCGTTAAATACGTACATGACCCTGTATTCACTGCTGTCATACAGCGTATCAAATCTGATAACGGGATGCTGCTCGCAATAGCCCTTATCCTTGTATTTATCAAGACTTCCGAACATCTTGCCGGACTTCATGTTGTGTCCGTAAATGATTATATTCTGGCTCCTCGGCCATATACTGCATTCCTTGTCAATAAATATGGAGCCGTTGTTATCCTTCTCCTGTTCGAAATTGTGATCCAGATAATACTCCTCATTAGCCGACTGAAGCACAGGATAGTCAACCGGTGTGTCTTCTATCCGGATCCAGCCTACGATATTTTTATTCTTCAAAAGCAGTGTCTTGAATTCGTCAAGTACCTCCGGTGCCTCTTCATCCACAGTAAGATGCATGACCTTCGTTCCTCCGGTATTCTGTGCCACCGGAGCCTTATCCTTAAGTTCGGCAAGGTCGTGCGCATTGGCGGAGGAACCGCCCGACATGTAGTAGTAAATCGCGAAATAACCGAGCGAAGCTGCTGCCGTCAGCCCGAAAAAGAACCTTAATAAACGTCTTGCCTTCTCCCTTCTGTCAGGCCTGCGTTTTTTCCTGTTTCCCATTTCCCCTTAATTCCCGTTGATTATACTCTTAATATTTGTCAAATATGCCCATTACAAGCCATAAAGAGCCGGCTTCGTGCCACATCTCTGTGCATACATTGCTATTATAACTATATATTGTGAAAAAAACAAGGGATTATGCATATATATTGTGCAATTCCCTTATATGCGATCCCATGATTTCCCACAAAAATCAAAAGACCGGCTTAAATCTTTTGTCTTAAAATCATAAAAATCATTCTTCATATTGAAAAACATACCCCGTTTGCGTTATTATGTATCTGTTGTCATTCACGGAAACAGACAGGAGAGAAAATGACTTTATTATTGTCCGCAATAAGCGAGAAATTCTATAAATGCTTCATATACGAAGACAGATACAAGCTACTGCTGAGCGGTATCGGAGTAACCATTAAGGTCTCTCTTCTTGCAGTCGTTATAGGTATCCTGTTGGGCTTTCTGATAGCTCTTTGCAATCTTTCCAAAAAGAAGCCGTTAAACGTGATAGGCAGCCTGTACACCAATGTCATAAGAGGAACTCCCTCAGTCACCCAGCTGATGATCATTTATTTCGTCATATTCGCCAGCATCAACTGGGCCAAATGGATAATCGCAGCCATAGCCTTCGGGATCAATTCCGGCGCATATGTATCCGAGATAATCAGAGCCGGAATCCTTTCTATAAACAAAGGACAGACAGAGGCCGGCAGATCGCTCGGACTCAATTCCAAGCAGACAATGCTGTATATAATCATTCCGCAGGCAGTTAAGAATATCTTCCCAGCAATGGGTAATGAATTCATAACTCTCATAAAGGAAACAGCCATCGTCGGATACGTAGGCCTTATGGACATTCAGAAGGCCGGCGATTTCATAAAGAGTTCCACCTATGAGGCATTTATGCCACTTGTCGGAACGGCAGTCATATACTTTATTCTTATCAGGCTTCTTACCGTTGCGCTGAGCAAGTATGAAGCGAAGCTCAGGAAGTCCGGCTAAAGAGGAAACATCATGTGAAGCATGATTAAGCATGTTTCCGAGAGCATACCGCCGACAGCTTTTGAGGGGCATTACATTGGAGGAGGAGCACCTGTGATTAAGGTTCACAATCTATGCAAACGTTTTAAAAACATAACCGTACTCCGTGGCATTACCGAGGAGATAGAGGAAGGTGAAGTTGTAGTTGTTATCGGTCCGTCCGGTTCGGGTAAAAGTACCTTCCTTCGATGTCTCAATCTTCTTGAAATCCCGGATGCAGGCGAAGTGTTTATAGACGGCGAACAGATCAATCTGCCGGGAACCGATGTCGACAAGCTCCGTCAGAAAATGGGTATGGTATTCCAGCACTTTAATCTCTTTCCGCATCTTACGGTACGGGAGAATATCACTCTGGCGCCTGTCAAGCTCAAAAAGATGACTCAGGAACAGGCAGATGCCAAAGCTGCCGAACTGCTCGAAATAGTCGGACTGTCAGAAAAAGCCGGTGTATATCCTTCTTCTCTCTCCGGCGGTCAGAAGCAGCGTATCGCCATAGCACGTGCTCTTGCCATGGAGCCTGAGATCATGCTTTTTGACGAACCGACCTCAGCTCTCGACCCCGAAATGGTCGGAGAGGTTCTTGATGTTATGAAGAAGCTTGCGAAGAACGGAATGACAATGGTGGTTGTAACACATGAGATGGGCTTTGCAAGAGAGGTTGGGACACGTCTTCTGTTCATCGACGAAGGCAAGGTGCTCGAAAAGGGTGATCCTGTTGAAGTACTGACCAATCCCAAACATGAAAGGACCATTGCATTCCTGAGCAAGGTTTTATAAAATTGTTATTTTTTATAATATGATAATTTGTAACTATTCAGAACAGCACAGGAATTTTAAAATATGAACAACCAAGCTTGCTTGTATTGGACATATTTTATAAATTTCTGTATTGGATGAATCCAAAACAGCGAAAAATACGAAGTATTTTGAGCCTGTTCTGAATAGTTACGACCATTTCACAAAATGAATAGGGAGGAAACCATGAAAAAAATTATCAAACTACTGTTAAGTGTAACTACAGTGTGCGCTCTTCTTTCAGGCTGCGGATCAGGCGGTTCCGGATCAGAAAGCCTCAAGATAGGAACCAATGCGGAATTCCCGCCGTTTGAATTCGTCACTTCATCCGGTGTGATCGGTGAATATGACGGGATCGATATGGCGATTGCCAATGAAATAGGCAAGCAGACCGGCAAGTTCATTCAGATCGAGAACATGGAATTTGATGCATTGCTCATAGCTCTTGAGAACGGACAGATAGATGCCGTTATCTCAGGCATGACGATCACCGAAGAAAGGGCTCAGGCGGTCGACTTCTCAATACCCTATTACGAAGCAACACAGGTAATGATCGTAGACGGTAATTCAGACATAAAGAAGGCTTCCGATATGGAAGGCAAAAAGATCGTAGTTATCCAGGGATACACCGGCGAGCTGTGCGTACAGGATCTCGGTTACGACTATGA
>CAMORO010000007.1 GCA_946623875.1 uncultured Lachnospiraceae bacterium
CAATCCCTTGCCATTACTGGGATTGAGCCAATTTTGCTTCCAAACTTGAGATATATACTATATCATGATTTTGATAAAAATGCAAACAGTTGTTCTGGTTTTTGTTAATTTTCTATATCATTTGTATATTAAGCTTTCTGCATACCCGATACAGAAGCATTGCATCCCCAAGGGCATCGTGCTTTTCATCTTTTACCTTCACGCCCAGCTCCTCTGCTATTTTCCTCAATCCCGGCGATCTTCTTTGTGATTTTCCTATAGCCTTCAGAATTGCTGGTCTTACATCTGTGATCTTCTTTAGCATAGGGTATAGCTTAGAGGTTCTTTCGTTGGCTTTTCTATTCCATTTGGCTGTCACTTTTATTATCTCTTCATCAAAGTTTCCGAAAGCAAATACATAATCTATGGAATACTTGCCACAGAGTGCATTAATATCCCTGAACACATCATTGCTTTTCTTGGCATGATCCACATCCTCCTGCGAAATCCCTGTTAATTCCTTGCAATAATCCGTCAGTATTGGTCTGTGGATTGGCTTTACATAGGATGTATACTTTTTCTTGATGTTATAGTTTTCATCTATTACTACAAATCCCACAGAAATGATCTCCCTTTCAAACGGGTTCATCCTGCCGTCATCTATGTCGTATATCTGAAAAAACTCAATACTATGAGCATATAACACACTGTCTTAGGCAGCATCAATATGCCAAGCATAGGGATGTATGACACAATCGTAGCGACCGGCATATAGAACAGGAATGACAGCAACACATATACCCAAATAAAGGATAGATGCTGATTATATACCCTTTTTATATAATACAGCCAGATTATGATAGTACCTATGATTAAGAACGGTATATTCCTGATGATCCCCCATGCCATAGGGCTGTCATTCTTCATCCAATTATTCTGAGGCATCATACACAGGATGACCCTGACTGCGGATAGTAAGTAAATTATCACGCCGAGTGTCCTGTTATCGCTTTCACCGTAGACCATTATCCATATCCTGTACATAATGACATAGAATACTGTCATGGTGATTGACGTTATCAGCTTTCCAATCCCAAGAGCTGATGTAAAATCTGCATCTGAGAAATAATCTAACACCCGCGGAATAAGGTGAAAAGCATCTCCGCAGCCAAGCACGAGTGTGGCAATACCCATATATCTGCATGATTCATCAGTCCTCTTAACCATATAAATACCCGTAACGACTGTAAATAGCAGATATACTATATCAAATATGCTCTCACCGTATTTCATTCATAATCTCCGTTTGTTTTCTTAAGCTCCGTGAAATCAACTCCCGGTGTGAAATAATGTCCTACCTGTGCGGCACATATATCGGGATCCTGGTTGTGCTGATATACATGGTCATACATCGTAGAAGCTTCAACTACTCCGTCACTACCATAGTATGTATTAACCCCGCGGATCATTTCCGAATTAAGGTTTGCAACCCTGTTGTGGCTTGCAGCATTATCAGCCATCATCTGATGCATGACATTGGAAGTGTAATTGTTCGTATCCTGTATGATCGCTCTTCTCCTGTCCCAGGATGCCGCACGGTCAGCTGCCATCTGCATCTGTGCATTATTCACCACGCCGGCTACTCTCATCTTTTCATTTTCAATAAAGGCATTCATCTCGGCGACTATCGCCTGGACTTCCGGCAGGTAATCCGTGGTTTCATCAACCCTCTCAAACTCCTTAAGCATGTCCTCATAACAGGCTGCAGGTGTCACCATCACAAGCTCATACTGAACCTCCCATACCCGGAAGTCCATGCTGTTTGCCACAGCTCCGGCAACCCTGCCCATCAGATTTCCAAAGAACCCTCCTGATGAAGAAGCTGCTCTTTCCTTAAGTGAATCTCCCATCTGTCCCAGAGGGTTACGTGAATTAAGGACTATCCTTGTCTCTGTGACCACCTTCATGGTTTCACCGCTTGCTGTTATTCCGTTATATATCCTGCGGAGCCACTCCGGCCTTACATCTGCAAAGCCCGCCTGCCTGTTAGCTGCTGATATCTTCTGCTGTCGGTCAAGTTCAGCACCGTCAGCATGTTTCTCATCAGCAAGGCTTAATCCCGAAAGCCCGCTGTCGGTTGCTGCCATACGGTCACAGTATTCCTGAGCATTCATGTAAGTCTTAAGCCTGTAGCAGGAAAATGATATTGGGTTATGCGGTCCGAAATCCAGTTTATCCTGAAGCTGCTGAGTCATTATTCCCGGTTCGATATGCTTATACTTGCAGGCACCCCTGAACAGGATAAAGGTCTTCCTGTCAGGCGAATCAAGCCTGAAGCCCGGAACAAACGGAGTTCCCATCATATCGAAGCGCTCTATGGTACCCGTTGTTATCCTCCAGCCCGAAGGTACATATGCCTTCATGAACATCCGGTCTCTTATCATCGGATCCCCGTATATGGTCATCGGTACAACAGTGCCGTCGCCGTATTCGGGCATTCCCTGCTGCATACCTCTCACGTTATCATGCGGATGCATTGAATACTCGGTTTCGCAGTACTCGCATTTGACTATTTTACTGTACCCGTCCCAGTGTACGGTTGCCCCGCATCGCGGGCATAATATCTGATCCATGGCCACCTCACTCTGATTTTTTTTACAGTATACTACAATTCATGTGTTATATCACTCTTCATAGCAAAACGAAGCAGGAGGGAGCATCAACTGCGCTTATTCAGTCTATGAAACCTATGCCATTCCTGCGGCTACAGCATCCTTATTCTTGTTATTCAGGGAGGACAGGGAGCAAATGGGTTCCCTGGCTTCTATTGGATTAATCCGCGTTTTTGTTCTTTACACTTGCAATGATAATACCGGTATCGCGCTTTGTCTAATCCCAAAGAATTAAAGATTGGATTTTTGGACATCTGCCAGTCTAGGATCATTTCTGCCATTCTCATCGTAGACCTTTTTATCCGTCGGTTTATTCATCATATCAGAAATAGCCCTTGCTATACCCATTGCCTGCTCTTCTGTCATATCTGCAAATTGTTCTTCCAGTTCTGTCAGTCTTTCTTTTCCCATCCTTCATCAATACTCCCTCTTATATATACGTTCACTGTAATCGTCACCAATGATATAAATCATGGCGATTTTGCCCTTGCTGTCAAACACAACGTGAGCCTCCGTTCCATCGTTCAGTTTCCAAACATAGTAAATAATACCAGAACCCTTAACACCATATGAACCTATATCTGCAACAATATCTTCCAATGAACTTTCTTTGTCAAGATCTTCAAAATACTTTCTAGTACGCCCCGTATAGAAAACTAGTCCATTATCTGAAAATTCGACTTTTCCAACAGAATACTTATCCGGATATTCATTCGAATCTAAACGGATGCATACAGGGTGGCCTGCGCAGTACTCGTCCAACTCTTTTACAGCCTGCTCCATATCCGAGCCTGTTTCTATAACAGGGGCATCTAAACTCGCCTGTGACTTCTCACAAGCAGTTAAGGATAATATAACGGTTGCTGTAATAAAGGCTGCCTTTATCTTTTGTATTTTATTCATGTTGTTATTATAGGCTAAATGACCGGGCGGATTGTAAACCCACCGTTCTATCTGATCACTCGCCTTCTACAAGTTTTGCTGCATAAAACAGGTCCAGATCATCACGCTTACTGTCAAGAGCCGTTGCTAAGATCTTACAGAAAGCTTCCTCGTCATATTCTTTATCATGATAATACTTAACCGTACCGCCTGTGGTAAATGCCTTCTTCAACTGTTCGACGGTATATGCATTATGCAGGATGCAGATATCTTCACCGTCTTTCATGATGTGCAGGCATGGTTCATAGGGATGAGAGCCCAAGTCATATACCATACCGCTGTATGTATATGTGGCCTTTCCGTCTCGGAAATCCAGCTTTCCAAAATCCTGTGTCATTCCGGTTTCTCCAATCCACACTCACTGCAGTATTTTCTGTTATTCTTAGTACCACACTCAGGGCAGAACCAGGTTTCGGTATCTAATGCCGAATAGTATTGGCCCATTGCTGTTCTGAGTACCCCATTGATCGAGCTGAAAGCCTCCTGTCCATTCTTAGGCATATCATCAGAAGAAACTCTTTTTAATTCGCCATTATCCATGAATTTGACTACATACTGCTTTCCTCTAAGCCCCGATCCGTTTTTCCATTTCCGCAATTTGTATTTTTTCACCAGGTCCATACAGTCATCAAGCACCGATACCGGTACAGTGCAGAAGATCATGGTTTCCTCGGAGTCCTCCTCTTGACTGTACTGTGCAAGAACCAATTGGGTATCGGTATATTTGTACAGACAGTATTCTTTGCTCTCATCTCCACCGACGGTTGCTACGGTTGCTTCATAGTAGTCAAAAATAAGATTCTCATTTGTAATATAGTCCTTAGGAGAACCCGTATTGGAGTTCTCAGGTGGATTCACATACGGATCTTTTTCCATACTGTTTCTTGATCTCACAGACATCTTCACATCATGCGCCGGCATGATAAACGTAAAAACATAGCCATGATTATTATCAAATTCCTGATCAAGCTTTACGTCGTCACTGTCTGTAAAAAAGTTATAGTCGGTATCCGTCGCGACCATATCATAGGTGACAGTCACCTTTTCACCTTCTGCGTATGATGTTTTTGCGGACTTAAGACCGTATCCTTCAAATGTAAGCTTGTATTTAGTCGTTCCGCATCCTGATAAGCTCATAATAAGCAATACCCCTATTGTAAAGAAAAGAATCTGTTTTTTTATCATTTTATTAATTAGGAATTTTTAACTTTACTTGGTCTTTCCAAACCTCAAACTGATATTCATTGTTAAGCGACTCAATATCATCAGGAAATTCTGTATCAATAATATAGGTTTCTTCTTTTTCTTCGACAATATTGCATCTAATTGTTCCGGTACAGTCTTCTTTTAGGCATGGCGATTCAGAAGGATATCTTTCGCATTCACAGATCACAGGTACTTTGTCAATAAAATAATGCTTAATACCCTTACAGTCTGTAAGTTCACATTTGATGAACATGGGATATCCCGTATCATCAATTATTTCCATCACTTTTATTTTAACTTCGACCATTAATCCTATACCCCACCGGTCTCGCCTATACAACTCTTGTGATATTACAAGCCTGTATAATCCTCATTATTGGATATAACATAAAAGACGCTCTATTGGAACAACCGTCTGTCACTGCCTTGCCAGAAACTCAGCAGCAGTAAATGCCATGACCTCGCTTTTCTTATAGTCCTTCACATTTCTTGTAATGATATAATCAGCATGTATCCTCTTGGCTGTAGCCGCCTGTATGGCATCCTCAAAGTCATCCCACTGCATTTCGGCAGCCATGCTTATGTCTGATGCGTGCAGATCCTCGAATGTGAAGATCAATGAGAGTTTTTTCAGAACCTCATTTATCTTTTCAGCATCCAGTTCCTTTCGCATGACATAAACCAGATTGGCAAATGTCAGAGTTGAAACGTAACCTTCCACCAAATCCGTCTCACACATCTTCCATACCATAGCTGAATTCTCATAATGAGGCTCTCTTTTCTGAAGGACATCGAGAATGATATTTCCGTCAATCAACAACTTCATATTTCTCCCTCAGCCTTTCTTCCTTTGTCTGATCTATGTCCTTATCTCCCTTGAGGATCCCTGTAAGAGAATCCGTCAGATAAGATACCGCTGCGTCCCGTGGTATGAACCGTCCCACTTCCTTACCGTTTCTTGTGACTATAACCTCGCTGCCACCCTGTACCAGGGCGAGATACCTGCCAAAGTTATTCTGCATCTCTGTCGCTGTAGCTGTCGCTGTATTTCCTATCATAATATCACCCCGCTTTCATATTAGCTAATTTTATTATATATCATATTAGCTAAATTGCAAGTTTTCCTCTTCAGATGTCTATTCGGTTGTTTTCAATGTTTATTCGGTTGTTATCTCGTCTCCTGTTTCACCCCTCTTCACCGAATAAGCACGAAAAACGACCGAATAGACAAAAACTCTGATTTCCTCAAATCCCATGATGTATAATAACTTGATATGCTTTATAACCGCAGACAGATTCGGAGGATTTATGCAGCTTAAGGTAATGGTCACCGGAAAAAACACAAAGATAGCATCAGACATAAGCGAACGGCTGACAGATGATCGCGGATACATAGTCATTAAATGTCCCGCAAGCAAAGAGGCACTGTTTGACCGTGTTCCTGCTGAAATGCCGCATGTGATCATTGTATGTCTCGGAAACGAAACATGGGAAACAGTAACGGTATATGACGTTCTCAAGGAATGTACAAGGATGGGTGGAATAACCATCATCGTTATCGCAAATGAAGAGGATCAGAAGGTCTTTATCAATAATACAAAGCTTGAGCGCATGTTCTTCATGCCACGCCCTGTCTCACTCTTCGCACTCTATCAGAAGTTAAATGACATCGAAAAGAACGTGGAAGACAAGCTGCAGAACGGCTCTATGATGATCACGGAATATGTCAATCCCAATGCCGATGACACACCGCCCCGCAAGCACATTCTCGTAGTGGATGATGATTCCTCACAGCTTATGCAGATGAAGGATCACTTAAGGGAATTCTATGAGGTAACTCTCGTGCCTTCAGGTAAGGCTGCTCTTAAATATCTGTCGAAACACCGTGTCGACCTCATCTTTCTTGATTATCTGATGCCTCAGATGAACGGGCCCGATGTACTTGAGCAGCTTCGCAGATTCCCTGCGCTAAAGTTCATACCCGTTGTATTCCTCACAGGAGTCACCGAGAAGGATACCGTGATCAAAACGCTGCTCGAGCTCAAACCCCAGGGATATATAGTAAAGCCCGCAAAGAAGTCGGAGCTGGTAGCCAAGATCATCGATATTCTCGGCTAACAGCCGGAAACTCATTAAATTATCTATGAAATATAATACGAGTAACTGTTCATAACAGGCTCAAAAATAGTGTAAAGCAAAGTATGAAAGCAGAGAACCGTCATAAGGAATCCGTAGCCTTATGACAAAAGTGCGAAAGGACAAAAATGGAAAAAGACATATTCAAACTGGAAGAATGCGGCATTAATGTAAATCTTGGCATAGAATATACCGGCAGCCGCGAGAAATACATCCGTGCGATACAGCACTATTTTGAAGCATATGACACCAACAGGACTCGCGTAACACAGGCTCTTAATGCGATGGATCTGGAAAATTATGTGATAACCGTGCATTCATTAAAGAGCAACTCCAGGATGATAGGTGCCACTGAACTCAGCAGCGGATTTGAAGTACTGGAAATGGCCGGACGTGACGGGGATATTGCAACAGTGAAAGCCGAAACCCCTACCATTCTTGATTACTATGATATTCTAATAGAAAATCTTAAAAGGTTCTGCGATTATTCGGACGACCCTGCCGCCGAGGAAATATCGGCAGATGAAGCACGTGCGATAAAAGATGAACTTCTTGAAGCTCTTGATGAATATGATGACGAATTGTCTGCCAGGCTGGTTGCGAAGCTGTTTGGCTATCCGTTTGATGATAAATATCGTACCAAACTAAGAAACGCCAAAGCACTTATAGGCGACTTCATGTATGATGAAGCCGCAGATATCATACGGGAGATAGCAGCGGCTATATAAACCGATCTTAAATAAAATGTATTTACGGGAGCTCATTCAGGAGATCTGCTGATCTTCTTCAGCATATCCCTGACATGCTTCATGCGGCTCCTGCTCACCCATGACTTGATACCGCAGTCAAATTCAACCCCTATTGTCCCGGAAGCATTGATGTCAAAACTTTTAACCTTGTACAGGTTGATTATCTCCGACTGGGATATCCTCAGGAAACGGCCGGGGTTGAGTGTTTCCTCCATTCCCGTCAATGAATGCTTGACTGTATACAGACCTTCCGCTGTCTGAAGATAAAGCCTGCGCCCCTCGATATATACCCTTAATATATCACGCTGGGAAATGAACACCATCTTATCATACTCGTTAGCGACAATCTGAGGAAAGTCATTATCAGATGCATTCTCGATCGCATATATGATATTCTCGACCTGCTGAGTATTGGCACGTGTTTTGATCGTAACCTTGGGGTCTATATATTTTTCATTTATGACTACCTCTATTTCGACCATGCTTTTCATAAAGCTACCGTCCCCGGGCACCGATTATTCCAATGCCTTTTCATAAAAA
The DNA here is from genome assembly GCA_946623875.1 of uncultured Lachnospiraceae bacterium. GTDB lineage: Bacteria > Bacillota > Clostridia > Lachnospirales > Lachnospiraceae > UBA2868. The sequence goes on from CAMORO010000007.1 coordinate 8,225, forward strand.
TGAACACAAAAATAATAGTTATTATACTATAATGCAGGTTTTAATCCAATGACCTATGTCTATTCGGTTGTTTTTCGTGTTTATTCGGTAAATGATCAGTCCGGGGTTCGATGATCACAGTATCATAAACAGGAGGTTCTGAATGAAATATATTAAGAGATATGTATCTTACACGTTTTATCAGTGTCATTTTCTGCGAAGCATTTCCAGCTCCTTATTTATCTCACGTATCTGCCTCTTATACGTTGAATACTGGATAAGCCAGATAATAATATATGCCACCGTCATACAGACAAATGTGATGATCAGCACTACCCCGGTTCCGAACCAGCCCAGTACATAGTTAGCCACAAGAAATGAACTCATCGTCAAAAGATAATGCGATGATGTCGCTCTGACGATCCCCCAGCTCTCAATCTCATAAAAGACACTGCTGCCCATTGCAATGCCGCCGTATATCATTGAACCGACTATCTGCCTGAGCATTGCAAGACCGTGAGAATCGATATATTGCGGTCCTTCAGCGCACAGAACGATCACTACCGGAATATAAACCCCGATAAGACATCCCGAAAGCAGCTTGATCAGAAAACTCTTCTTAATATCCATTACATAATCTCCGAAACCAGTATACTATACATACAATTATATAAAGTCTGGAGGGCTTTTTCCACTTCTCATCCTCTTTCCCTTATTATTTTTCCTACCCTCTTTGTCTTTTATGACCGGTTTTCGCCATCAGACGTTTCATGAATAATATACTTCACTTCATGCTTTGAAAGATACTTCTGCGCCTTTTCTTCATCCTTAACAAATACACCCTTATATTTATCTCCGAGAAGTACCTTGATCTCATTGAGCTTTTCTGTAGATTCACTCACAACCAGAACCACCGGACGTTCCTTGGCAGCTTCTTCTGTTTCCTTCAGAAGACTCTTGTCAATATACTTTATAAGGGCTTCCTCAAGGTCCCTGTACATGATTGGCTTGCTAAGGTAATCCGTGAAGCCTTCCTCTATATATATGTCCCTCGCTCCCACAATTGCATCCGCCGTAAGAGCTATCACCGGAGTATCATCCGCAAGATGACGCTTTCGTATCTCCTCAAGCGTCTGTGTTCCGGACATTACAGGCATCATCTGATCAAGAAGCACCACATCATACTTATCCTCCGAAAGACAGGTCAGGCATTCCGCTCCGGACAATGCCGTGGTTATCTGTATCTTGGTGTCAGACAGCAGATTGGAAATGACCTCCAGATTCATTGCGTTATCATCAACTATAAGTATCTTCGCACCCGGAGCCACAAGAGCCGGTCTGTACTCCTCCTTTGCTTCCTGTGCTCTTTCAAGATTAAGAACAAAATCACCCACCGGTGTATCATCTTCGACCTCCTGAACCATTTCTGCGGTAAAGGTGGTTCCTTCGCCGTACTTGGAGCTTACCGAGATACTTCCGTCCATCATCTTGACGAGCCGCATGGTAATGTTAAGACCAAGACCGGTGCCTTCGATATTTCTGTTCTTGTCCTCCTCCAGTCTCTGGAATGCATTGAACAGCTTGCCCAGATCCTCATTTTTGATGCCGATACCGGTATCGGCAACCACGAAACGCAGCCTGCTCTCTTCCCTGTCAAAGGAAACATCAATGCTCACACTGCCTTCCTTCGTATACTTTATAGCATTGTTGATAAGATTAAGCATTATCTGCCTTATCCTTATTTCATCACCCCTCAGCACGGACGGTATATCCTCAGCAACCTTAAGGTTATACTGAAGTCCCTTCTCATATGCCTTGTTACGGGTCATATTAACAACATCGTTCATCACCGACGAGAAACCGTAGCTGACAGGAATAAGTTCCATCTTGCCCGACTCTATCTTGCTGAGATCAAGGATATCATTGATTATGGAAAGGAGTGTCCTGCCCGCGCTCTGAATATCAAGAGCATATTTCCTTATATTATCATCGCCCGAAGACCTCAGTATCATTTCATCCATACCAACGATCGCATTCATCGGGGTTCTTATCTCATGGGACATATTGGCGAGGAAATCACTCTTCGCCTTATTTGAAGCATCCGCGGTATCCTTCTCAAGCTCCAGAACCTTTCTTTCATACGATGCCTTCTGCTCCTCAAGCTTCATCTCCTCCATGCGTTTTGTATAATTCTGTTCATTCTTATGGCCGGTATAATAGAAAACGGTTATCATGATAAAGATCAGAGTACAGATTATTATGTTAACCGCCAACTGACTTTTCACTTCTTCATACAGCTCGTGATCACCGACCACCATTACCACATACCAGTCGTTCATTATCCCGTTAACAAACACTGTGCTCTTCTCACCATCGCACATATATGAGAAGCTGCCCGACCCGGTTGCTTTAATGGCATTCAGGTATTCCACGCCTCCCTGCATATCGCTTATATTCGTTCCCTTCAGGGACTCATTGCCGTGTGCTATGAACAGTCCCGTGCTGTCAACAACAAAGCCGTAACCCTTACCGTTAATGACAAGTTCGGGCATCATCGACTGGATTCCCTTAAGCTGTACATCCAGTGATATTACATTCTGCCTGTCCGGAAGCATCCTGCTGACCGATACGATCATATTTCCTGTCTGAGCATCTATATACGGAGGTACGAACACAACCTCACTGTCATTCTGCCTGGCTATCGTATACCAGTCGCGGTTCTTCGGATCATACCCTTCCGGAGGCTCCCAGTTAAGCCCGTCCATATATCTGCTCATAATAAATCCGTATAACCCGCTGTAATTCTCATCGAACTGCTCTGCCACATTGTTAGTCTCCTCCACGAGAAATTCGTGAATCCTGGCCGGTGTGGATCCGCTTATCAGCATATGGTGTACCGAGTCAGCCGTAACGTGAAGCACATTTTCCGCAGTATTCAGATGGTTCTCGATCATGGAGGATATATTCAATATCCTGTCCTCTATAACAGCATTGGAATTAGACACCGCAACAGAGTAGATCAGCCTCGATGTGTAGACAACCATGACTACCATAAATACAAACAGCAGTATTAACGGTATCAGCATGCTGTGTTTTCTGTGAACATATTCATTGTGATTTCTTTCGTCCGTCGAAATCATTTAATCCTCTTTTAGTGTAAAATCTGTTCCGGAACTTCTATCTTGGTAGCACCCATATAATATCCCGGAGCACCGAATATGTAGGTATCCTGATATATAAGGATGGTTTTATCGGATTTCTCACCTGACTCCTCATAAGTATAGCCGGATCCGTTCCATTCCGCTCCGGGTGAGAACACTCCGTATGCTTTGGTAAGATCATTGATATCCGTAAGAGAACTCTCTCCCACGATCACATTCCTTGCATGCTCGGCCAGTCCTGCGGAAACTGTATATCCATATGAGTAAGTCCATGTCCCAAACCTGCCGGCACCGCCCTTCTTCACCACTGCATCCTCAACCTTCTTAAGGATCCTGTCAAAATCTCCCGCTTCCCCTGTAAGATCCAGGTCAAGCGCTCCGGGATAACCCATCATCGGAGAAGGCAGATCTGCTTCGATAAAATAACCGCCATATTCAAGAAGCTGCCTTATAAGCGGTTCGGTATGAGCATCATTGGTGCAGAAATACACCGATTTCTGCCCGTATTTTTCCACCCATTCCGGAACCTTTTCCATAATGTAAGCCTGTGCTCCCGGAACTCCTACATCGGTAGTTGGATCCGGTGCTTCCACCATCTCAAATTTCATACCGAACTCTTCACACGCCGCTTTCATAATGTTGACTTCTCTGTATACAGATTCATATGCCAGATGGCGCGGAAACGATATATGCACAAACGTATCACAACCAAGCTCATGCGCCGACCGTATGATAAGATATCCCCGGCTAAGGAAATCATAATTGACAACAAGATCTGCCGTCTCCTCAATGTCGGCGAAATCCTCATATGCTTCACCTGCTATACAGAGGATGTCCGGCCGTTTTTCATGGATCTGCCGAAACGCCTCTGTCGTTCCGTCCACCGCCTGATTAACAATAACAGCTTTCATATCCGGATCATCTGCCAGGTTAACAATGGTCTGTATTGTTGTATCGAGTTCCTCCGTGAAGTTATCCGGATAAATTGCCAGTGTTACAACATCCGCTCCATACTTTTTCTGGAATGCTTCAGCTCCCCGTCTGTCATCCTCCGACTGAGCGAATGAGCCCGTGACTATACCAATGTGGAATGAATCTTCTTTCCCGGCTGTGTTCTCCTGACTGTCAGTATCCTTCGGGCCTCCCTTTCCGGCATCGGATGCTTCACTTTTGCTTTCTTTCGAACCCTCTCCCGCTCCTTCTTCTGTTCCTTCTTCAACCGCAGCATTATCTGTACTGTACACACTTCCTGCGGCAGGCACCTTATCAGCCCCGCCACAGGCTGACATAACCGCAGCCATTACACAGGCCAATAAAGCACTCACCAGTCTCTTACTCATATTCTTTCTCCATACTTCTTCTGATATGCATATGCTCCCGCTTATATTTTACAGATTTATAAATGTCTTCATATGATTTTTGTCTATTCCGTCGTTTTCCGTGTCTATTCGGTCGCTTTACGTGTTCATCAGGAAAAATGATTATTTCTTTTTCACTTGTCACTGAGTTACATATCATGTTAAAATGGATAATGTTGATATGTAAACCAAGAATATTACAGGCAGATATTAACTTAGAGTACCCACATGACATAAGATAATTGCAAGACATATATAACTGTTCTGAACAGCGAATTGTCATATGGGAGGGGGAAAGGTACGACGAATGATCAAGAACGAATACTACGAGGTTACACCTGAGATCATAGAGCTTGCTTCCATGGCTGAAAAAAGCAACATGATCGATCCTGAACTTTATACCAAATACGAGGTAAAACGGGGGCTGCGTGACCTTAACGGCAAGGGTGTGCTTGCCGGCCTTACCAACATTTCCGATGTCAGGGCCAACAAAATAGTAGACGGGCAGCAGATTCCCATTGCAGGCGAACTGTTCTACCGCGGATACAATGTACGTGATCTTGTACGCGGTTTTACCAGTGAGGAACGCTTCGGTTTCGAGGAGGTAACTTATCTTCTTCTGTTCGGAAAGCTTCCTGATCCTGACGAGCTTGATAAGTTCTGCAAGCTTCTTGCGGAATACAGGACACTGCCGACAAGCTTCGTAAGAGATATCATCATGAAAGCTCCGAGCCGCGATATGATGAATACATTGGCAAGAAGTGTACTCACGCTGTATTCATACGATGACCACGCCAATGATATCACACCACCCAACGTATTAAGACAGTGCTTACAGCTTATCAGCCTGTTTCCTCTTTTGTCAGTGTACGGATATCAGGCATACAGGCACTACCATGATGGTAAGAGCCTCTATATACATTCGCCGAAGGAGAAGCTGTCAACTGCCGAGAACATATTAAGGATACTGCGTGCCAACAAAACATACACACCTCTTGAAGCAAGGATACTTGATGTGGCTCTTGTGCTTCATATGGAGCATGGCGGCGGTAATAACTCTACTTTTACGACTCATGTTGTAAGTTCATCGGGAACCGACACCTATTCGGTAATAGCTGCAGCGATCGGTTCACTAAAGGGTCCAAGGCACGGCGGTGCCAACCTCAAGGTCGTCGATATGTTTGAAGATATGAAGCAGGTCGTAAAGGACTGGTCGGACGAGGATGAAATATCCGATTACTTAAAGAAGCTCCTCCACAAGGAAGCTTTCGATAAACAGGGACTGATATACGGTATGGGACATGCCGTGTACTCGCTCTCCGATCCGCGTGAACAGATATTCAGAAGCTATGTAGGTAAGCTGGCCGCCGAAAAGGGACTGGAAAAGGAATTCGATCTTTATTCCCGCGTTGCAAAGCTCGGACCTCAGATCATAGCGGATGAACGCAAGATATATAAAGGAGTCTGCTGTAATGTGGACTTCTACTCCGGTCTTGTTTATGACATGCTCGGTCTTCCCAAGGAACTCTATACGCCGATATTTGCAATAGCAAGGATAGTCGGCTGGAGCGCCCACAGGCTCGAAGAGCTTAACAACAACGGCAAGATAATCCGACCGGCATACAAGCCTGTCTGCGAAGATAAAGAATACATCCCGATCAACAGTCGTAAGGGATGAGATTTTACCCCGCTGCATGAAGCGGGGTTTTATTTTTCCGTTCACAGTTTATGATTGAATATTATATCATAATGTATTAAAATTATAATGATAGCGTTACATCTTTTGTGATATGTGATTGTATAGGGAGGTTTTTATGGCTGATATCAAATTGCTCATTTGTGATGACTCCATTTTAGCCCGAAAGAGCATGACAGGTATGCTTAATTCATTCGGTTATGAGGATGTTATCGAAGTATCAAACGGTGAGGATGCCGTCAATAAATACAAAGAGGAACATCCTGATATTGTTTTTCTTGATATAGTAATGCCTGTCAAAGATGGCATTACGGCCACAAAGGAGATCATTGAGTTCGACCCCGGCGCAACCATAATAGTTGTCTCATCTGTCGGTACTCAGACCCATCTGCGCGAAGTCATCAAGGCAGGGGCAAAAGACTTTATACAGAAACCTGTTGACGCACAGCTTCTTAAGCAGGTTCTCGAACATAACATTAAATAGGAGGACGGATATGGCAAATGATGAATTGGCTGTAAGTATACTTAGCAATTCCAATTACAATGATATTAAGCCTTCTCTCACTGCTTTTGTCCAAACCTATATAGAGAAGCTTATTGAAGATATTTCACTGTATGTTGATTCCTCCATTATAATTGACAGTATCGAAACGGTAGACAACTACAGGATCAAATATGAACTGTCTCAGGATATCACCGGAATTCCTTCGGCATACAGTGCGATAGACGGTACCCCGGATATCCTTGTGAAATTTGCGGAACAGTATGCGAAGCTCGGCATTGACAGCTTCGATGATCTGTGCAAGGAGGCGATCCTTGACTTCCTCAATCTTCACAACGGACTGTTCATCGTAATGCTCAGCAAGTTAAATCTGTGCGAACTGAGTCTTAATGCGCCTAAGCAGACCGAGGATGTCGACTTAACAACCCGGGTTGACGGTAAGATAACCATAATATCCGTCAAGTTCTCATTCGGAATCGTTAAGTTCCTGCTCTACGAACTCCCCGGAGGAGCTACACTCTAAAGAAGAAGTGAAACAGGGTATCATCCCCTGTTTCACTTCTTTTCATCCATGTCACCCTTGCCCAATGCCTTTATAATAAGCATTCCGAGCGGCACACCAAAAAATATGATCCAACTGTGTGCAAAAGTGCCCTCTATCCATCCCCAAATGAAAAATATGATTACTGCTGCTATACAGATGATCGGATACAATTTCTTTTTGTCCATTTTTTCTCCTTTCTCGCTCATCTCTTTTGTAAAATGACTTTATCACCCAGAGTAAGCACTTTTCAATACTTTCTGTCTATTCGGTAGATTTTAGCGTTTATTCGGTTAATTTTGTTCTTTTTATGCAAATGCAAACGTGTTATAATTATATTTAGTAAGTATTCAGAACAGGCTCAAAATACTTCGTATTTTTCGCTGTTTTGGATTCATCCAATACATATATTTGTAAAACATGTCCCTTACATGCGAGCATGACGTGCCATGTTTTAAAATATATGTGCTGTTCTGAATAGTTACATATTCAGAACGAATATCATTAAGGAGGTTTACCATGCGTTACACTATCGAAGGCGGAAATCTGCCGGCACTTTTTATCACACTTGATGCGGGTGAAAAACTCGTAAGCGAAGCAGGCGGAAGGATATGGACAAGAGGTGATATCGTTACCGATACAACCTCAGGCGGCGGCATCGGTAAAGCATTCGGACGTATGCTTACAGGCGAAAGCATCATGCTCTCAACATACACCGCCCAGAGTGCAGGCGAAATTGCATTTGCCTCATCATTCCCGGGCAGTATTGTAGCACGTGAACTCGGAACAGGCGAAATCCTGATCGCACAGAAATCCGCTTTTCTCTGTGCAACTGCAGGTGTGGAAATGTCAACCGAGGTTAACCAGAAGGTATCATCCGGTTTACTTGGCGGAGAAGGCTTCATTATGCAGAAGTTCACCGGCCCCGGCGTTGTGTTCCTTGAGATAGACGGTTACTGCAAGGAATATGATCTTGCACCGGGCGAAAAAATTGTATGTGATACGGGACTCCTTGCGGCAATGGACAGCTCCGTTACGATGACAGCGGAACAGGTTAAGGGTCTTAAGAACAAGCTGCTCGGAGGCGAAGGATTGTTTGACACGGTACTCACCGGTCCCGGCAAGGTATATCTGCAGACAATGACTGTACCCAGGCTTGCACAGCTCATTATCCCTTATCTTCCCAAGAAATAATATCAATAAAAGAGCAGCCTACAACAGGCTGCTCTTTACTGTTTCTTTCATTTCATTAACTTCACATACCGTATCATGAAGTATCTTTGCATTCCTTATCTCTTCCACCGCAGGCGGAACCTTTACTCCAGACAGGCCGCTCAGCTCATCAACCAGTACAAAGTCATCCGTTCCTTCCATCTCCTTTAATGCCGAAGGCTCATTTGACTTTATCGCCTTCATGACATTCCTTGTGAACTTATACGGACTTGCGGTGGATACTATGACGCTCTTATTACCATCATCAGTATCTGCTTTATACTTATTGTCAGCACACGCCGCAACTGCAGTATGTGTATCTATAACATATCCCGTCTTTTCATATATAGACCTGATGGTCTCAAACACTTCCTCTTCGCTTGCATAAGCACCGTAGAAATCCTTAAGGCCTGCTGCCATCTTATCATCGATCTCGTATTTACCGTCAGATGACAGGCTTCTCATGAGCGAAGCATTCTTCGTTGAATCGCATCCGCCGATCAGATAAATAAGCCTCTCCAGATTACTTGAAATAAGGATATCCATCGACGGTGATGTCGTCAGTATGAATTCCCTGTTCTTATCATAGGTTCCTGTCCTGAAAAAGTCATACAGAACCTTGTTTTCATTCGACGCACATATGAGCTTTCCTATGGGAAGTCCCATCTGCTTAGCGTAATATCCGGCCAGGATATTTCCGAAGTTACCTGTAGGTACTACAAAGTTAAGCGGCTCACCCGCCTTAACGGCAGCGTTCTTCACCATCCTGCCATACGCAAAAACATAGTAGGCGACCTGCGGTACCAGACGTCCGATATTGATGGAATTGGCCGAGGAAAAACGGAAGCCCGCTTTATCCAGTTCGTCCTTTAATTCCTCATCATTGAATATAGCCTTGACGCCGCTCTGACAGTCATCGAAGTTACCTCTTACACCCACTACCTTCGTATTCCTGCCCTTTTCGGTCACCATCTGAAGCTCCTGTATCCTGCTCACACCGCCCTTGGGGTAGAATACTATTATCCTCGTGCCCGGCACATCGGCAAATCCCGCAAGCGCGGCCTTACCGGTATCTCCGGAAGTAGCGGTAAGGATGACCACTTCCCTGTCTACCTTATTCTTCTTCATTGCTGTTGTCAGAAGATGCGGAAGGATAGATAATGCCATATCCTTGAAGGCTATGGTCTTTCCATGGAACAGTTCGAGGAAATACTGTTCTCCCTTCTTAACGAGAGGTGCTATCTCATCATTATCGAACTTCCCGTCATAAGCCTTGTTTATACAGTCAAGAAGCTCCTCCTTTGTATAATCCGTGAGGAACTCCTTCATTACTTCATATGCCGTTTCCCTGTAACTTAATCCCGGAAGCTTTTCAAGTTCCACCGAAAGCTTCGGGAACCTGTCAGGCACAAACAGTCCTCCGTCATCACACAGTCCCTTCACAACAGCCTGTGAAGCCGTGTACTCCGTTTTATCTCCGCGTGTACTTCTGTATATAATATCCATTTCATTCTCCGTTATATTCAAAAACTGCATATCCTGTCGCCTAAGTTCAAAAGATCACTTGCCTTCTTCTGCGGCATCCGTAACAGGCGCTCCCTCTGAAGCTGCCTTTGCATTCTTCTTATCCCTAAGCTTCTTTCCGGTAAAAACACCGCATACGGCAATTGCAGCCATTATAATCACAAGTAAAAGATATGAAAGAAACTCATTTATAAAAGCGATCATTTTATCCACCTTCCTTTATACATAAAACTAACGATTACTATACCATTTATGCATCCTTTTAGTCAACAATATCATCCAAAAGCTCATCACCGTCAGCAGCCGTTGTTGCCAGCTCATCGCACCGTTCGTTCTCGGGATGTCCCGCATGCCCCTTCACCCATGTAAAGGTAACATCATGCATCTCCTTGGCCTTAAGGAGGCGCTGCCACAGATCGATATTGAGAACCGGCTTCTTCTGTGATGTCCTCCAGTTGTTCTTTATCCAGCTGTCAACCCAATGGCTGTTAAAAGCATCTGTAACATACTTGGAATCAGACACCACTTCAACCGTACAGGGTCTGTTGAGAGCTTCAAGACCTACTATGACAGCCATCAGCTCCATGCGGTTATTCGTCGTCTTCTTATATCCCGCGCTGTATTCCCTTACATGCAGTTTCCCATGCGGATCCACATAATGTATCACCGTTCCGTATCCTCCCGGTCCTTCGGGATTACTCCGCGCCGAACCGTCGGTGTATATTGTAACTTTCAATGCCATTCTCCACTATTCATATATTCTTCAACCATCCTCTCAGCCTCCGATATCATTGTCCTGTCGTAATCCATAACCGAAAGAAGCTTAATTGCATTCCGTGTCTTCGCACTTCCGCTCATAAGCTGATAATTGAACTTAACATCATTGCCCGACACCTCTTCCTCGAAATGATAGTTCCTGTAACAATCCTCAAGAAGTCTTGTAAGCTCTATATCATGAGTCGCCGCAAACGGAAGGCTTAAGGGCTTTATAAGGCTCTTCAGTATCTGCGTTGATGCCGCTATCCTCTCAACCGTATTGGTACCTCGCAGAACCTCGTCTATACAGCACAGAACAGGAGTATCATCAGGGGCATCCATTATACGTTTTATCGATTTGATCTCGACAACAAAGTAACTCTCCCCGTTTCTTATACTGTCATTGAGAGCCATTGAAGTATATATCTTAAACTTTGACGCCCTGTATTCCTTACATGGTGCATATCCTACCGTCTGAGCCAACAGAGCGGATATTGCAACCGTCTTGAGAAATGTGGACTTACCTGATGCGTTCGAGCCGGTAAGAAGTATCGGAGATGATACATCTATGCTGTTGGGCACAGGTTCACTTACCAGAGGATGAATACATTCGTCAAGTGACAGAACTGCTTTATCCGTTCCTGTAAATTCCGGAGTGCACGCTCTCACCAGACTCCTTCTGTATGATGCACAAGCTATCGAAGCATCTATTCCGCCAAGTACTCTTCTTATGCCGTCAATATCCGATATGTGCTTCTTAAGAAGGTCCACCAGCCTGTTTATGATGATCAGGTCAACGTGGAAGATCATCTTAATATACTCCAAAAGGAGCATTACAGGATTGTCCATCGATACGGTCGATGATGATATCCAGACAGATTTCGACAATATCCCCTTAAGCGGTTCTTTATACTCAGCAAGCTGTTCAAGATCTTCTTTGAGCACAGAAGGACCGAACCCTGCCAGACTCTCACATGCCCTCACCATTCTCGCTGTATAATTGAAAGTCACTATGAGCGGTTCTATCTCCTTCTTGGTCTTAAGATATGAACCGATCGATATAAACATAAACAGCAGGAAGAGAATGACTCCGATACCGGGTACAACAAAGATCATTCCTATAGAGATCAGTACAAGAGCGATCATAAGATAATGACGTCCGTTGCTCTCACTCTTCAATACGCTTACGTAATCATACACTCTGGTTATAGAGGTCTTTCTGTTAATGCCGATATCGTTAAGTATCTCCTGTACCCTGATGCGCTCTTCTTCGTTCCCATCAAAGTACCCACTCATCCTGCAGAAATGACTGTAATCGTCATCCTCTTTAAGCACCGGGCTGTGTAGCCTGTGGTAGAGCTCTTCCTCTCCGACAGAAGACATACATCTGTCCATCCGTCCGAAGATATCGTCCATCGCAAGGTCATTCCATGTTATATCATCAATATAGAAACGCCCGGGATCAGCTTCGGCCATACTCCTGTGATACATGCCTATACGCGAAATATCATCACCGCTCAACTCCTTATCACTGATCTTTCCGTAATCTTCCTTAAGCTGGACCCTGAAGGCTTCCTTAAGCCGCCTGTCACGTATGCTGCCCTCAGCAAATATCAGAACTATGACAGCAATTATTATGAAAAGGATCACATTTGCCCCCATCAAAACAACCTCTTTTGAATGGAAGCTGCACATTCGTATATTTCAGCGGGAGTCATTCCTATATCGAATTTACCGTCTTCATACAGTATCCTGCCATGGATCATTGTCATCTTAACATTCTGCTTGCTTCCGCTGTATACTATATTACTGGGAATATCATTTATGGGCTGCATATTAGGCTGTTTAAGGTCGATAAGTATAATATCCGCCTCCTTATCCTGCGCGAGGACATCGCAGTCATTAAGACCCATTGCCTTTGCACCGTTCACTGTAGCCATCCTAAGAACATCCATACCGCTGACCACTGATGCATCCTTTTCACGAAGCTTGGCAAGTCCCGTTACAAGGAACATCTCCCTGAACATGTCAAGACAGTTGTTTGAGGAAGGTCCGTCGGTTCCGATAGCAACATTGATCCCGGCATCCAGGAACTGCTTTATCGGAGCGATACCGCTTGCAAGCTTTGTATTGGAACCCGGGTTTGTTACTGCGGACATTCCTCTCTTTTTAAAGATCTCAATATCCTCATCAGTCATATGGCAGCAGTGATATCCGCCTCCGCCGTAATCAAACATCCCAAGCGAATCAAGGAAAACGGTAGGTGTCATTCCGTAGCGTTCCTTACACTCCTCAACCTCACGCACGGTTTCCGAATTGTGAGTGTACATGGGAGCCTCATATTTATGTGCAAGTTCCGAAAGCTTCTCAAGGAGCTCCCTGTCGCATGTATATTCAGCATGGAAGCCCATCATGTAACTGCTGAGAGGATGCTTTCCGTTCAGTTCATTGTACCTTTCTTCAAAAACCTCGAGAGACGGTCCGAACTTGTTGATCCCACTCACCTGTACCACTCTCATTCCGGTTTCCTCACATGCCTTTGCAATAGCTTCGGGAGCAAGATACATATCCATGATCGATGTGATACCGGATGTCAGATACTCAAGGACCGCAAGCTTGGTAAGCATGGCACAGTCCTCATCCGTCATCCTTGCTTCAAGCGGGAATATCTTAGTCTCCAGCCACTCCTGAAGCGGAAGCCCGTCTGCATAGGAACGCATGAGAGTCATGCCCGAATGTGTATGTGCGTCCTTGAAGCCGGGCATAAGAAGATTACCTTCACAGTCTATGCTTCTTTCAAAAAGCACACCACAAGAGGCGATCTCCTCATCGCTCCTGCTCTCTCCGATATAGGAAATCCTGCTTCCTTCAACCCACAGTTCTCCTTCAAATAAATCCTGTCCTTCCACCATGGAAAGAATTTTCGCGTTGTACAGTCTGATATTCATTTTTTTCTCCTTTGTTAATCCATTTATTACTGCTCCTGACAGGCGTAAAAACCCCCGCGGATGTTTTGTTCATATACATATATCCGGCCGGATCTGATACATAAGGTCTATACGAGCGAATCCGGCCCGAAGCTCTCGGGCAGCAGCTCCTCCAGTGTATATTCCCTATAGTCATCCTCGCTTCTTGCAACTATCACTGTAAATTCCTTCGGATTACAGAACTCTCGCAGCACCTGCCTGCATGCACCGCAGGGATATGCGTAATCATTCAGCTCCTCTCTATCCCTTAAGCCTCCTGCGATGGCAATAGCCTTAAAGACGTGCCTGCCCTCTGATACAGCCTTGAAAATGGCAGTTCTTTCGGCGCAGTTGCACAGCCCATAGGATGCATTTTCCACATTGCATCCGCATATTACATTTTCGCAGTCATCATAAAGTGCAGCACCAACCAGATACCCGGAATATGGCGCATATGCCGTCTTCCTTGCCTTAAGCGCTTCACGTATCAGTTCCTGTTTGTTCATTGATTCAGCTCCAGATAAAATACTTCTGTATTTACAAGTTCCAGATCGGATGTATTACCGTAATCGGTGGCACTGTAAGGAACTATCCTTCCGCTCCTCAGCTGTTCATATATTGCATCGTACTGCTCCTGAGTGAAGTTCTCAAACCTTGAATTCTCCATCTCAAGCGCTATCCCGTTATTGGATGCATCCATCTTATACACGCTTCCACCCTTGAATGAGTTGTTGTAGTAATCGTTCAGACCTTCATATACCGCATTGCCAAGCTGCTTTTTTGCCGATGTGATCACCGTTTCAGAAACGGCGCTCTGATCTATATCAACACCTATAACCTTGCCGCCATTGGCTTCCGCAGCCGCAAAAACAGATCTTCCCATAGCTCCGCCGCAAGCGAAGATCACCTGCGTTCCGCCTTTATACCATGCCGAAACCATATTTCCGACGTCCTCGCTCTCGATAAAGGTATTGGCGTAACAGTACCTGATCTTGATCTGCTTACCTGTTTCTATGGCAGCATAATCCGCTCCCTGTACAAAACCGTAACCGAATTTGATTATCTGTGTATTAGATGCTCCGCCCACAAAGCCAAGCTCCGTATTTCCGTCCCTTACGGCACTGTATCCGGCAAGAAAGCCTGCCTGTTCCTCCGAGAACTGTACAGCCATGGTATTATCCTTAAGTTCAAAATCTCTGCCTTCGGGATCATGCGGTTCGCCATCGATCAGAATGAACTTTGTCCTCGGATGTTTTTTCTGAGCATTGTATATGGCTTCTTCAAACAATTCGCCGGGACAGATTATTATATCCGCTCCGTCCCTGACTGCCTCGTTTATTTTCTTTGTATACTCGGATGTTGATGCACTCTCGGGCTCATATAACTTACATTTCTTATCATGACTCTGCGTATAACGCTCCACGCCCTCGTAGCTGCCCTGATTAAAGGCTCCGTCCTGAACCGTACCCATATCTGTTATAAAGCCTATATCCACATCGCCGCATCCGGCAAGTCCCGATACACTGACACTTAAAGCTGCCGCAACGATCAGCCGCTTTAAAATATTTCTCTTTAACATTGTCCGTATTTACCTTCCTGATACGCCGGCGGGCAACGAAACCCTGCTCCGGCTTTTTATAGTGTACGAATTAATCTCGTTTACTATGTCTTACGGTCACATCCGACCGAAGGAAATGATCGATTCCGTAACAAGTTTCTTGAACTTGGGAGCCGCTGCATTGGCCGCTGCCTGAACCTCTTCATGCGTTAAGGGATTAAGCGACAGTCCTGCTGCCAGATTACATACACAGGATATCCCGCAAACCTTCATTCCACAGTGATTACCTGCAATTGCTTCAACTACCGTACTCATTCCCACTGCATCCGCCCCGAGTGTCTTAAGCATCCTTATCTCTGCAGGCGTTTCGAAGGACGGACCCGTTAACTGAACGTAAACACCTTCTTTAATGAGTATATCATTTTCAGCAGCAGCCTCTCTGATCTTATCACACAATTCATTATCGTATACATTACTCATATCGGGGAATCTTGTTCCCAGATCTTCAATATTCTCTCCTATAAGCGGATTGGGTGCAAAACAGGATATATGATCCCTTATAAGCATGAAATCTCCTGCCGAAAAGTCAAGATTAATGCCTCCGGAAGCATTGGTCAGAAACAGTATATCAGCCCCCATCAGTCGCATAAGCCTTGTAGGAAGCACAACATCGCTTATCGGATACCCTTCATAGTAATGTACCCGCCCCTGCATACATACGACAGGCACCTCACCGACATATCCGAAGATAAACCGTCCCGCGTGTCCGGGTACCGTGGAAACGGGAAACCCGGTAATCTCACTGTACGGAATGGTATCTGTAACTTCAATATCGTTTCCGTAGTCTCCGAGCCCTGATCCAAGAACCAGCGCTACCTTTGGTTTAAAAGATATCCTTGCATTTACGCTCTCGTAACAACGCATAAGCTTCTCATGTATTTCGTTCATTTCACTCTCCTTAATGTTTATTCTATGATCTTTAATACCTTTGCCACAATATCCTTAACGGTATGATAATCAAACATATCATACGCGTCCCTGATCTGACCGATAAGTGAATTCAGTTCGCTGCCGTAATTAAAGCCGGTAATCTCTGCCAGTATTTCCTCACACCGTTTCAGGTTAACCTTATTCAGGCTTTCCTGAAGCTCTGTCATTGTCTCCCTTGAAAGGCTCGACTCCTCAAGTCCGTCAAGTTCATTACCGCCGTTCTCCTCATCCTCGTACGCTCCGCGCTCAGTCAGCATTTCCTTAATCTTCTCAAGAAGCTCCATAAAATCATCAAGACAACTGTCGAGCTGACTCTCTATATATGCAATGTTATTCTCCTTACCGGCCATTTCAAGCTTCTTAAACCTCTCTGACATGACCAGAGCTCCAATGCTGGCCGAGCTGCTCTTAAGAGCATGAACATTTGTGGTAAACAGTGATATATCACCTGTGAGAAACTGTCCGGGGATTGCCTTCCATTTATCGAGTCCCTCGTGATAATACGTGTTGAGTACTACGTAATAAATATCCTCCAGTCCTCCGACATTCTCAATACCCTTTTCTATATTTATCTCAAGAGGATCGGGGATTTCCTCTTCCTGTACCGTTGCCACGGTATCTTCTTCCTTATCCTGCTTCACAGGCTCATCCTGAACTATAACGGCAAGCTCATCCGGCAGATACTTCCTGAGCAGCCTTGCAAGATGATAATCCTTGACAGGCTTGGCGATATAATCATCAAAGCCCATCTCCCGGAGACGTTCACCGACATCCCTTCCCAGCTCGGCCGTAACACACAGCACGGGAATATCCGCATTTGCTCCCGGGATCTGCTGGATCCTGTGGAGTGTTTCTATACCGTCCATTTCGGGCATGAGATGGTCGAGCAGGATGAGGTCGAACTCTTCTTCCTTGAGGATCTCCAGACATTCCTTACCGCTTGATGCACATCTGGCCACAATATCAAAGTTCTCAAGTATGCTGCTTATAACCTGCTGGTTAACAACACTGTCATCAACTACCATTACTCTTGCATCAGGGTAGATGTAACGTTCGGCAGATCTTGTCCGCATGTAATCATCGGCCGACCACTGTCCGTTCAATACCTCGATGATATTAAGAGATGACAAAGGCTTTCTGATTATCCTGCATTCGCCGAAATCCCTGTACACATGGCTGTAATCGGTAATTACATATGTAATTTCCTCACACATGCTCTGTTTAAGGATGTCTCCGAGAGCTTCGTAATCCCTCTCCCATACAAAGATATGGGTATATCTGTGATCTGCTATCTCATTCATCAGGGCAACGGGACCCGCTGCATAAACCGGACTGATCCTGATATCCTCCATCAGCTTCTTCCAGATAACATCCTCATCCTTATCATGCAGATATACAAGCACATGTCTCTCCATGGTTTCGTCAACAGAAAGCATCGGTGTATCGTCAATAATATAATTGGAAAATTCAAATACTATGGCGGTACCGACATCCACGACACTCTCAATCTTAAGAAAACCATCCATCATTGACAAAAGCTCGTTACATATGGATATCTCGAGTCCGAGACCCTTGAGTGTGGCATTCCTTCTGGAATCATATTTATTGAAAGCACCCAGGAGTGAATCCACATCCGCTTCGGGCATTCCCGAACCGGTCTCGGCGATCCTGCACTTGAACCTCAGCATATGCTCCTCAAGTATCTTCTCGGATTTCACTTCCAGTGACATGCTTCTCCTGACGGTCTGCTGTATGGAATTGTACAGAAGGTACAAAAATATCTGCTTGACACCCTGGCTGTCTCCGAACAGATATGACGGTATGTTTCTGTCAATGAAGACATAGAAATCCGCACCCTGCTCCTGCATCCCCCGTGATACATTGTCTATGACCTCTTTCATCAGCTCCTTAAAGCTGTACTTCACGGGAACGGCTTCCCACTTGTTGGAGTCAAGCTTACTATAGATAAGGATATTGTTAACTATCCTCAGAAGCTGTGATGAAGCATCCTTTATAACCATTGCCTGTTCTCTGGCTCCGGGGGTAAGATCCTCTTTAAGAATAAGTTCATTCATTCCCACTATGGCATTCATGGGGTTGCGGATCTCATGCGTCATATTTGCAAGAAAACGGATCTTGCTGAGTTCCGAGTTCCTTATAGATATATTTGACTGCTCCTTACGGAGCTTCAGCTTCTCGAAAAGCACAGTCTGGAAATACACAATAAACAGCGGAACAAGACAGGCGATCAGGAAATTCAGGATCTTCTCCGGGAAGGTACACCCGGATTCAAGATAGTAGTTAAGCATATCCCTGTGTTTGTAGCAGAAGACAAACATGACCGCGTAATAGATCAGTTCGAGAGGAACCATGATCCACACTCCCCTGTCTTCAATAACAAAGAAGGTGAGAATGACCGCAACCGCCAGCATCAGCGGTGTTCCGTTATATATGTATCCGGTAATGAAAAACAGAAGCGGAAAAATAACAAAACACACGATACAGCACAGAAGGTACGACGCCAGCCGGTATTCTTCATATCTCCAGACAAGATATGTCAGTCCCGCAAGTATGATAAAATAGGACATCTCTATCGTAACGACAATAAGACCGTATTTCGCAAAAGGTCCGGTCAGCATGACAAGCAGAAGCATTGGCATGACATAGCTTACGATAAGATAAAAGCTCTTCTTCTTCATCGGAACTGTGTCGTCGTTAAAGTATTCAATTATTTTTCTTATTCCGAAAATATCAGTTGTTTTCATCGTATGACCTATTCACCGGTATAATGTATCATTTGCGCAGGTAAAAGCGTCTTAAGTGTTTTCTCCATCTTTTCTATATCGATCGGCTTACTTATGAAATCGGAAAATCCCGCATCAAGAAACATCTCCCTGGCTCCGTTCACCACATTTGCGGTCAGTGAAACCACGGGAAGGATCCTGAACTGCTCACCGTTTAATTTCCGTATGCACTCCAGTGTATCTATACCGTTCATCTCCGGCATCATATAATCAAGGAATACCAGATCAATATGCTCCTTTAAGAGAATGTCCAGACATTCCTTACCGCTCAGAGCCGTATGAACCGTTGCACCATACCGTCTCAATATGCCGCTCGCCACATTAAGGTTCGTGAGATTGTCATCAACGACCAGTATTCTGGCATCCGGACATTTGAACTCTCCCTTCTTCACCACTTCTCGCGAATAACTCGAATCCCTGTTGGCCAGAACATCCGTAACATTAAGGATATGAACCGGTCTTGTCATTACAAAGCCCATCTTGCTTACCGATATCGACTCACTGAGGCCGGCGATGATGACAAGATGTTCATCATTCAGCTCATGCTCTAGGAAACGCATATCAGCGTTATATTCCTGGGAAGAAATAAAGATATGCGTATACTTATTGTTGATGACGCAGGTTTCAAAGCTTCTCTTGTCAGAGACCACCTCGGAATATACATGAAGCTCGTTGAATATCCTCTTAAGAGCCATGCTCTCATCATTGTCACCAACATAAACAAGCACACTGTAGGTATCCGGTGACTTGATATCCGCTATTCTTTCATTGGAATCCTCCTGTATGGGAACCCTGAAGCCAAAGGTACTTCCGACATGATAACTGCTGTTCACGGTAATCTCGCCATCCATCTTCTCTATTATCTCCTTGCAGATGGCAAGTCCGAGCCCGGTTCCCTCAACAGCGTTCAGCCCGTCCTCGGTAAGGTCTATCCTCTTATACAGTTCGAACAGATGCGGAATATTCTCCGACTTGATCCCTATACCCGTATCTTCCACTTCAGCCTTCAGTATGATCTCGTTATCATCCTTGGGTTCGGAAGTTACTCTTAACGTTATCCGGCCTTCCTTTGTATATTTGACCGCATTGTTAAGGATATTGATAAATACCTGTCTAAGCCTTGGTCCGTCACCGAAGGCATACTGAGGTAATCTGCTGTCGATCTCCACGAAAAACCTGACTCTTGAATCCATAAGACGCACCGATGTCATGTTTATTATTTCCATAAACATCTTGGCAAGGTCAAACCTTGCGTTATAGATCTCAACCTCCTGGGAGCCCGACTTGGACAGATCCATAACCTCATCGGTCAGTGAAAGAAGCGCGTTTGACGAATTCAGTATGTTGTATACACACTCCTTGACATGATCGTTGACATCCTGATCAAGAAGCAGCCCGATCGTTCCTATTATCGCATTCATGGGTGTCCTTATCTCGTGTGACATATTAACCAGAAATATGTCCATGCTCACATAGGCATCCACGGCTTCATCATGAAGCTTCTCAAGATTCCTCTCCTCCTTGTTGTTTAAGTACATCCGAAATCTTATCGCCAGTCCGGTGCACAGGGATGTCAGTGTTATTGCGACAAAAACAGCGATATAATCCTTGACGGTCTCAACCGCTATGTTCTCCTCCATCGTACGTGTCAGTTCGCCCGCATAAAGAACCATAATATAAGCAACAAAATCAATCGTCGTCATGATAAGTGCATTTCTTTTTGACATCAGAAAAATATTGTAGAGAAGACCGAAAATGAAATATACCTGAATACAGAAATACAGCTTATTAAATTCAAAATAAAGCATCGGGAAAAAAATGAGATTGATGAAACACGACATGATTATCGCATGGAACTCGAACCTTTTAGTCTCATTGCCTATGTAGAAAGTATATAAAGCCGCTGCTGAGGTTGCGGTAGCTATCATATATGCTCTCGGAGTGGGAAAGAAAAAATGAATAAGTAAAGCAGACAGCAGAAAAGCAACTACCGCTATCATATGTATCCCGTTATATATCTTAACTTCCATGGACAGCTCTTCGCCAAAGTATCTGTCCTTAAATGAAACCAGATAATCTATCATAAAAATTCATCAATCCTTGTCAGCAGCATGTTCAAACAGATCGGCACAGGTAAGGAACAGCTCAACAAATTCCGGATCATAATGTGTTCCGCTCCACAGAGCGATCCTCTTAACTGCCTCCCTGTGTGTAAGAGGCTCCCCTCCGTCGTTGTTGAACCTGAAGTTGTCGTAACTGTTTACAATCGTAAGAATACGGGCTTCCATGGGGATGTCCGTAGTCATGATATGATCAGGGTATCCCTTGCCGTCCCACCTCTCATGATGATAACGGCAGAGGTTGTATACATACAGCAGGAACTTGCTGTTGGTAATTGCATTGGTAACCTTCTTACATGCTTCCGCACCCATGATCGTATGAGCGTGATTGAATTCCTTCTCCTGAAGGCTGAGATCGACCATATCGGCTATACATCTGTCGGTCATGCATATCTTGCCCATATCATGAAGCTTGCTCGCAAACACAAGAAGCTCCTTGTCCTCTTCGGTTATATTAAACCTTCCTGTCTTGATTATCTGAGTGAGGAACAGCTCCATATACTTCTGAACTCTCTCACTGTGTTCGGCTATCATATGCGAACGGCTGCCCATAAGTGATGAAAACATTTCAACCATCGCATATTCAAGCTCCACGATATTGTGAACCTTTTCCTTAAGGGTATTTGACAGGTTCTCATTCACCTTCTTAAGCTTACGCTCCGTCTCTATGCTCTGAACATGAACCTCGAGACGCTTACGCAGAAGCGCGGTTGTGTAAGGCTTGTGTATATAATCAACAGCCCCAAGAAAATACCCTTCCACCTCGGTCGTAGGGTCATCCTGCGCCGTAAGGAATATAACCCGGACATCTATAAGCCTCGGATCGTTCTTCATCTCGCTCAGCACATAGAAGCCGTTTACATCCGGCATATCCACATCGAGCAGAATGATATCCGGCGGATCCGGCATGTCATGAAGGAATTCCAGAGCCGTCTTGCCGGCAGAAACCGGAACAACCTCATATATTTCCTCCAGTATCTTCTTTGCCATGATAAGGTTGGTCATATTATCATCAACAATCATTACCTTATACATATGCATCCCTCACTCTCTGCATCTTATTTAGTCTGCATAAGATACTTCATTCCGTCCTTTAGGCCATCGACAGTAAGCCTGTTCATCTTAAACAATCCCTTAACCGCCGTCTCCGCTTCACGCCAAGGCGCATTACCGGGAGCCATCTTGGGATTGAGCCACAGTATACGCTTGAAGTTCTTCTTCATCAGCTTAAGCCATTCATATCCGGACAGGCCGTCATTCGGTCCTCTGTAATTGCCCGTATCGGAATACAGCTCCTCCGGTGCCATCGCCGCATCTCCGACTATGATCACCTTATAGTCGCTGTCAAGATTCTTAAATATCCATTCAGTCTCTATCCAGTCACCGAACTCACACTCCGGTGTATTGTACAGCCTTGCATAAATACAATTGTGGAAGTAGTAGGTCTTAACATCCTTAAAATGATTTGATTTGTTAACGGACTGGAACAGTTCGTTCAACAGTGTGCTGTACGGGATCATTGTTCCGCCGGAATCCATAAGAAGAAGCAGCTTGACCGTATTCTTTCTCGGCCGCTCAAATACAAGCTGCAGACATCCGCCGTTATTGCAGGTCTTATCTATAGTTCCGTTTATATCAAGCTCGGTCTTTGGAACATCAAGCCTGGTGGAGAACTGTCTTAACTTCCTCAGTGCCACCTGGAACTGTCTGTTGTCGAGTACCCTGTCATTCCTGAAATCCCTGAACTTACGCTCCCCGATGACCTGGAACGCCGACTGGTATCCCGTCGTCCCGCCTATCCTGACGCCTCCCATGTGTCCTCCGAGATTTCCGAAGGACGAATTACCCATTGTACCTATCCACTGGTTACCGCCGTTGTGCTCCGACTCCTGATCCTTCTGCCGTTCCCTGAACTTCTCAAGGACTTCCTCCTTTGTTTCTTCGATACGGTTGACCTCACCGTCGATAAGCTTCTTCATCATCTCCTGCTCAGCGGACTGCGCAAAATCACTCTTGTCAAGCCACCGCTTCATCTGTTCGGAAACATCCTCCGGTTCCATATGGATACCCTTGAAGTAATCGTTGAACAGCATGTCATATTTGTCAAATTCATTCTCGGATTTACAAAGTATCATCCTCGAAATATAGTAAAATTCCGTAAGTGAAGCATGAGTCAGGCCCTTATCCACCGCATCTATGAGCGTAAGCCACTCGGACAGCGATACATCCATCTCATGATCCCTTAAGAAAAAGAAATACTCAGTAAACATCGGGTTACCTCAATATTTTCTCTCACGGTCAGACCCTGCCGTGTACTACAGCATTCAGATCCTCATCCTTTTTGACGACCGTACCGATGAACGGAAGCTCGGAACATATCTTCTCGGCAGGTATCCCTCCAAGCTGCAATGCCCTTATCCAGTCGATAAGCTCGGATGTCGACGGTTTCTTCTTGACATCTCTTAAATCCCTTATCTCGTAGAAAGCCTTGAGCGCCTCGTTTAACAGATTGTCATCCAGTGAATCAAAGTGTGTCCTGACTATCTCGCTCATAAGCTCCTTATCCGGGAAAGCTATATAGTGGAAAATGCATCTTCTTAAAAATGCGTCGGGAAGCTCCTTCTCCGCATTGGAAGTGATTATGACTATCGGCCGGTGTTTCGCCTTTATCGTCTCCTTTGTCTCATGAATGTAGAACTCCATCTGGTCAAGCTCCCACAGAAGATCGTTGGGGAACTCAAGATCTGCCTTGTCTATCTCATCTATCAGAAGTACTACCTGTTCATCGGACTCAAATGCCTCACCCAGCTTACCCAGCTTAATGTATCTGCTGATATCATCAACGCCTTCCTCACCGAACTGGCCGTCATAGAGCCTTTGAATGGTATCGTATACATACAGCCCGTCCTGAGCCTTGGTCGTTGATTTGATATTCCATATGATAAGCTTCTTCCCAAGGGACTCCGCGATCGCATTGGCAAGCATGGTCTTTCCGGTACCGGGCTCACCCTTTATCAGCAGCGGCTTCTCAAGCATCCTCGCAACATTAACCGCCGACATAAGCTCTGCCGAAGCAACATACGTGGCGGTACTCTTAAATCCTCCTGCATTTATATCCATTTCATATACTCCGTTTCTGGTTTTTTAATGATGGCGATCCGGTATTTAACAAGTTAAAGTGATAAATCGTATTATTGCCAATCATCCTCTTATATGATAAGATATCTTAGTTGTAAAATCAACCAAAAAGTCTTACGGCAAAGGAGCTGCACATGATAAAGGATATATTCAAAAACAAATCCTCCGTCCTCTCCTTCGAGGTATTTCCTCCCAAAAAGGATGACGGATTAACAAATGTACTCAGTACAATAGATGCTCTTACAGAGCTTAAGCCGGATTTCATAAGCGTAACCTACGGTGCGGGCGGCAGCAATTCCAAGAAGACACTTGATGTTGCCTCATATATACAAAACAACAGGGGGATTGATGCACTGTGCCATATGACCTGCGTAGGCTATACCAAGTCAGATCTTGACAGTGCCCTTGAAGAATTTGACAGAAGTTCTCTTTCCAACCTTCTGGCACTGCGCGGAGACAGGCCTCTTACAATGTCGGACGAACAGTTCAACAGCAGGGAGTTCATGTATGCAAATGAAATGGTTGAATATATAAGGAAAAAAAAGGGAGATTCCGTCACAATAGGCGGTGCCTGCTATCCCGAGAAACATCCCGAATCGGCGTCGCTTGAAGAGGATATCATCAACTTAAAACGCAAGGCAGAGGCCGGTCTTGATTTCATGACCACACAGATGTGCTTTGACAACGAGCTGTTCTACCGCTACTTTGACCTTCTTGACAGAAACGGGATCACAATACCGGTAACCTGCGGCATCATGCCTATTACAAAAGCCGGCCAGCTCGGACGCTCCGTAACCCTCTCCGGCTCTTCCGTACCGAAGAAATTAAGCGATCTTATCGCACTTCACGGTGAGGATGACGCTGAAATGTTCGAATACGGAACGAAATACGCCGCCGACCAGATAAGGGATCTTAAGTCGCACGGCGTACGCGGTATTCACATATATGCAATGAACAATGCCAAAACAGTAAAGGCAATACTTGAGCAGCTATGATCAGCTCCTGTAATCCGCATTTATCTTAACATAATCATAGGTCAGGTCACAGCCCCATGCTGTGGCCTCTTCTTTGCCCTCATGCATGTCGATGAGAACCGTTACCTCATCCTCCTTAAGGATTTTCAGTGCAGCATCCTCGTCGAAATCAAGCGGTACACCCATTTTAAACACCTGAAGCTTTCCCGCTTTACTCTCGAAGAACAGCTCAACACTGTTCTGGTCAAACTCAACCCCCGAATATCCCATCGCACACAGGAAACGTCCGAAGTTCGCATCACATCCGAATATAGCTGCCTTACTGAGGCTTGAGCTTATCACTGAACGGGCAAGTGTCCTTGCTTCTTCCTTATCCGACGCATTTACAACATGTGCGGTAAAAAGCTTCGACGCGCCTTCACCGTCCTTTGCCATTTTGACGGCCAGCGATTTACATACATAGAAAAGTGCCTCTTTGAACGCTGTATATTCCTCTCCATCCGATACTATCTTCTCATTACAGGCTTCTCCGTTTGCCATCAGAAGCAGCGTATCGTTTGTAGATGTATCACCGTCAACCGATATCATATTGAAAGTATCCTTAACCACCTCTCTCAATGCCTTCTGCATAAGCGCTTTATCTATCGAAGCATCTGTTGTAAGGAAGGCAAGCATCGTGCACATGTTGGGATGTATCATACCCGATCCCTTACTCATGCCACCCAGAGTTACCGTCTTTGTTCCAATCTCAAATGTGACTGCAATTTCCTTGTTAACAGTATCCGTTGTCATTATCGCACGGCTCGCATCGGTTCCGGCTTCGGAGGTCTCGCTGAGTGCGGGCACCATTTTCCGTACTCCTGCCGTAAGCTTTTTAACAGGGAGCTGCATACCTATAACGCCGGTAGATGCAACCGCTACCGTATCATAAGGAACTCCCGTCTCTTCTTCAACTGCCCTGGCAGTGGCTATACATGCATCATATCCCTCTTTACCCGTACATGCATTTGCAATTCCGGAATTGATGACAACCGCCTGCATCGGCCTGCCCGATTCGGTTATCTCCTTATCCCACATGACACAGGCCGCCTTCACAACATTACTTGTGAAAGTACCGGCGCACTCACACGGAGTATCCGAATACACCATGGCCATGTCGGTCCTTCCCTCATATTTAATATTTGCCGCGCAGCCTGCTGCCTTAAATCCTTTCGCTGCAGTAACGCCACCGTTTATAACCTTCATTATCCACCTCCGGTTGTCTGTATATTTTCACTTACTTTATGCGCCCTGTTTTATGATCTGTTTCACTTCGGTCATTCATTGAATTTAACAATATTTTCTTCATTCAGTGTAAAATCATAATAATTCAGGTCTTCCCTTTTTGTCCAGCCTATTGTCTTCCAGAATGCATTACCAATGTCGTTCTTTGTAAATGCGATCAGACTTACCTTATTAATATGTTCGTCCTTAAGAGCGTTCATCGCAAATACAACCATCTGCTTGCCGATCCCGTGCCTTCGATGGTCAGGATGCACGCAGACATGGTAAAAGCACCCCCTCCTTCCGTCATGTCCGCACAGAATACTTCCTATTATATTACCGTCCTCTTCACACACTACTGATGTTGATGGATTCCTCATAAGGAATCGCTCAACACCCTCTCTCGAATCATCTATACTGCGGATGGCAAATCCTTTAATGGTCATCCACAGATCCCTTACTCCGTCATAATCTTCGATCGTCATGGTACGTATCATATCTTCCTCTTCCCAATTCAATTTATCCTTATAAACATGAATTTATTCCTGCTGCTGTATGATTATACACACTATATGCATATTATGCAACGTATTTTTAACATTTTTGAATAGATCACGTTTTTTTATGCATTTTACTATTGCATTTACAAATTAAATGTAGTATTCTTTGATTTGCAGTGAAAAAGGAACAGATCAGGTAAACATAAATGTGATCATTCAGAACAGGAGGAATTCACAATGAAGGAAAAGGTAGTACTTGCATATTCGGGCGGTCTTGATACAAGCGCTCTTATACCATGGCTTAAGGAGAACTTCGATTACGAAGTAATATGCGTATGCGGCAACTGCGGGCAGGCGGATGAGCTTGAGGGTCTTGAAGAAAGAGCACTCTCATCAGGCGCTTCCAAATTATATATAGAAGATCTGACCGACGAGTTCTGCAATGATTTTATCGTACCGTGTGTACAGGCACATGCAGTATACGAGAATAAATATCTCCTCGGAACATCAATGGCAAGACCGGTAATTGCAAAGAAACTTGTTGAAATAGCACGTAAGGAAGGTGCAACCGCCATCTGCCACGGCGCTACGGGAAAGGGTAATGACCAGATAAGGTTCGAGCTGGGCATCAAGGCACTGGCTCCCGATCTTAAGATAATCGCTGCATGGCGTAATGACAAGTGGACAATGAGCTCACGTGAGGAAGAGATCGAATACTGCCGCGCACACGGCATCAATCTTCCCTTCTCGGCAGATTCAAGCTATTCACGTGACCGCAATCTCTGGCACATAAGCCATGAGGGTCTCGAACTTGAGGATCCCGCCAACGAGCCGGATTACGATCATCTGCTTGTTCTCGGAACCACTCCCGAGAAGGCTCCCGATGAAGGGGAATATGTAACAATGACCTTCGAGGCCGGCGTTCCCAAATCAATAAACGGCAAGGAAATGAAAGTTTCCGAGATAATCACCGAGCTCAACCGTCTTGGCGGAAAGCACGGAATAGGTATCATCGACATAGTGGAGAACCGCGTTGTGGGTATGAAGAGCCGCGGCGTTTATGAGACCCCCGGCGGTACCATTCTCTATGAAGCGCATCAGCAGCTCGAGGAGCTTATCCTCGACCGTGACACCTATGCACTCAAGGCCGAAATGGGCAACAAATTTGCTCAGATCGTGTATGAAGGGAAATGGTTCACACCTCTTCGCGAAGCAATACAGGCATTTATACAGTCTACACAGAAGTACGTTACCGGTGAGGTTAAGTTCAAGCTCTATAAGGGCAATATAATCAAGGCAGGAACCACATCACCCTATTCACTGTACAACGAAAGCATCGCAAGCTTCACGACAGGTGATATGTATGACCATCATGATGCAGAGGGCTTCATCAATCTGTTTGGTCTTTCATGCAAGGTACGTGCACTCAAGATGCAGGAGGTCGAAAAGGCAGCCAAATAAGGAGCATCTTAATGATTGATCTAACAAACGTAAGGATGATCATAGGTTTATATTTAATATGTGTTAATCTGCTTGGGATCATTTATTTCTTTGTTGACAAGCAGAAGGCCAAGCGGCAGTCGTGGCGAACACCCGAAGCAACCCTGTTTACGATAGCGTTCTTCGGAGGCAGCATCGGCTGCCTTCTTGGTATGTATATGTTTCATCACAAAACTCAGAAACCGAAATTCTATATCGGAATGCCGGTAATACTGGCGGTCCAGATCCTTCTGGTACTTACTGCACTGTTTATAATACCTGTTGATTTCAAGATACTGTAGTAACCCCATACAAGGCATGTATCATCACACATCATTTAGGAGGAAGCATGCGCCTGTTTACGATCAATAATACCTCTCTTTTTATGACCGCACTTTTATCGGATAAAGAAACCGTCTTCGATCAGTTCCTTCTTGTAGATGCTGTAATAATGACAGGAACAACCTTCACTATCGATGGTCATATAAATAAATCCTTTTATAATGATGAGGAGCTTGAAGAGCTTCGAAGGACAGCATCCGGAAACGGAAGGATCTACAGTGAAGACTTTATACGATGGGAGGTCGTGAAGGAGCACTGTTTCAACTGCATAAAGGGAAAAAAGACCCCTTTATCACTCAGGATAAACTTCTGTCTGGCACCCGAAAATATCATCCGATTTCTTAAGACCGCCGAAACCGGTCTGAATGCATGTGATGTTCGTTCATTAAATGCAAACATTAAATACGACGGAAGCACACTGACCTGTACTACCGCCGTATCACTTTCAATATTCACAATGGACAAGACTCTGGAAAATGCATGGGATGACATGTTTGCCCGTTTTCTCTCACAGCACGGCTTCGATCATGATTAGATCTCTTTATATTTGTTAATCGACCGGCCTCTGCTGAAAGCAGGGGCGTGTCATGCAAATGATGCGGAAGCTATCATTTCCGTAAGCTCAGCTTCACATCCCGTGTACAGTCTGTTTATATGTTCCAGCGAATCCGCATACCGTATCAGCGCTTCCCCTGCCTTAAGTACCTCATTCTCCTGTTTCCTAAGCCTTATATCAACAGCCAGCCTGCTTGCTGCCTTGTAATTGATCGATGCTCTCAGTTCAGAAAGAGCCGATGCAACAGACGACAGCTCTTTGATCATTTCGCGCATCTGTATCACCACCGACGTAAGACCCCCATGATCGAAATACATGCTGTCAGTAACCGTCGCAACATCCTCATATTCATAATCGCACGTAAATCCGAACAAACCGGCAGTATACTGTTTTACGTTATTCCATGCCTCATTCAGCCTTTCTTTTTTATACGCATCATCTCTGTCATTACTCATTACGCCGGCCACGCAGGCAGCAAGCAGTTCACTGACATTTCTGTTACCGCCATCCGGGAGCGAATCCAATCCGGCTACAACCCTTTTTAACAGCCCGGCCCCGCAGGCAACCACCGGGTTCTGTCTTCCGAGGTTAACTATATTTCCATCCTCATCAAACTCACAGGATTTGTACAGTACATACGGACTGTGATAATCTGCAAGACTCTCTCCGCCCGAAACCACATACACCATCTCATGCGCAAGCGGCGTCAGCAGTATATTCACGTAATCCTTATCGCCTGAAACAGATTTGGTCCTGTAGGAAGCCTCATCCATCTGATATCTGTATTCTTCCGATGCGCTCTTTCCAAAGCCCTGACCGTCAAACGATATACATCTGTTCACCCTGTCCCTGTTTGCCGTGATCGCGAACTGAGCCAGATTACCGCCCTTGGAATGTCCCGAAACCGTCAGATCGTCATACACCCCGCAGTCATATCTGACGAAATCATCGGCCAGCTTCTGCATATCGGTCTCACTCATATATTCACCGCGTAGATTATCCGCCCAGGCTTCATATCCGCCACCCGTTCCGCGAAATACCACTGTGGCCTTCGCTTCTTCCCCGGGACTTGCAAAACAAACCGCCCGTATCCCTCCGTCATCTATTGTCCTGACAGCCTCAAGCGCCTTAAAGTCACCGGATTGCGCATCCATTTCACGGATGATGTCGTAGCACTCCTCTGCTTTCATGCCTCCGCCCGCTCCGATATTTGCCATCTGATTGAGCGAAACAGCTCCGTCTTCATCCCTGCAGCTATCAAGCATCTCATTTATCGACCCATATTTTGTACTACAGTCCATGTACAGATAATTGGACAGTAACAGCAATTCCTTTTCACTTAATTCTCTCATATCCTCACCAGTAAAGATGACTGTCCGAGCTGCAGAATATCACCGTTTTTCAACAGCAGCTCCTGGAAAACCTTCTGTCTGTTAACCCGTGTTCCGTTAGACGATTCAAGATCCCTGACATACCATGAGTCCCCTTTTACGGACAGTTCACAATGTCGTCCCGAAATCGAATCATCATTGTCGATTACAAGATCACACAGATTTCTCGATCTGCCGACCACAAGGATGTCATCACATATTGCCCTGTAGAGGCGTGTAGGGTCAAGGCAGTCCTCAAGAACAATATCATGTCCTTGCACACCCTGATCAAGCAGACGTGTTGCACCCTCATCCGAAGCATCAAGCTTATATGTCATACAGTCGTAATCTTCCGCATTCTCGGCTATCGAAGCTTCATTGAATATCTCCTCGTTCACCTGTGACAGTATTGTCTTTTTCTCTTCACGGTGCTTACAGTTTTTCCTGCGTAAAGCCGCAAGCAGTGTTATGGCGAACACAAGGGCAACCGTAAGTCCCAATGTGGGAAGCAGAACATTCAAGCTGATGGCAGGACCCGCTCCCGCACTGCCTCTTCTTATGATAGGCGTTGTATCATTTGACATATAGGAAATCGTATTCATATGTTCCTCCACAAGGCCGTCCGCATCCTTATCGCTTGCAATATACAAAGCAGTATCAGCAAAAGCCGCTTCCCCTGATGCGCTGACCCCTGCCTCCTGCGCTACTGTCTCCTGCGGGTGATCTTCATCCAAACCGGTTTCCTGTGCCATAGTCTGATCGCTCATACTGCTTCTGACTGCCTCTATATTGTTCAATATTCTGTCTCCGATTATCCTTTCGCTGCCTCCCTCCGAGTTTTCGAACTCGGTAAGAAGCAGTTCACCTCCGCTTATGGTTGCTATCGCCGAAAGATTCTTGGCAGCGGGAATACTCTTCTTTTCCACGCTTTGAACCACATAGACCGGATAACCGGCTTCCTTCAGCATATAATACAGTTCTTCATTGGCATGCAGTACCGGTTCTTTTTCCTCCCCGTCGGTAAACAGAATGATATTACGGCATGCTACATCCTGATGCATCCATTCATTCAGTACAGCCGCCAGATTGTCGGTTATATAAGTATCCTTGTCTGTCATTTCGATCTTATCTATACTGTCCGACAGCATCTGTCTGTCATTACTGTAATCCGTTAAATATTCAATATCCTCGCCAAATACGGCAATCCTGCATTCATCATTCTCATTCAGGTGCTCACAGATATATTTGGCCGTTTCCCTGCTCAGAATAAAATTAGCCTTCCCGACAGACATTGAATTGTCTATCATTATCAGAGTCTTATACCCAATAGCCATTTCCATGCTCCTTATGAAACAACCTCTGTCATCAGTCCGGCACTCTGTTCGATATTCGCATCTTCTGCAGCCTGATACTCCCGTGCCATTTCCATCAGATCCGTCACATGTTCCTGTATCATCCTGTTGATCCTTTCAATATCATCTGACAGCTCCGCAAATCTGGCTCCGTATCCCGAAGCTGCCTCTCCCATCCATACGGATTTGAGGCTGTTTACTATTTCATTCATTTCCTGTGTGAGAGCCCCTATTGTTTTACCCGTTGAGCTGAATTCGTTTGAAGCATCAATAAGCTTCTGTGGTGTGACTTTCAAAATCCCTGTTGCCATTTTTTCTCCTTTCACGTCTCATTGTTTCACAATTCTAATATGTTCTCGTTGAAGCAGTTGTCATGTTCCTGTTCTCTGCTTCCTCATACTTGGCAGCTATAATGAACAAAGCCTCAATATAGCGTTCGATAGCCGAATGGAACTGATCCATCTGCCCCTTGTCTCTGGTAAAAGCTCCGTGAAATGCCTCGTTCGCTTCGCCTTCCCACATAGACTTAAGTGCCTGTTCCACAGTCTGCAGGGTCTCCGTCCCTGTCTTGAACCGACTGTTAAGTCCCTTAAGCTGCTCCGCCTTTTTTCTGAGCTCGGCAGCAGTTACCTGAAAAAATGCCATTCTTTTTCCTCCTTTTACTCTTTGACTTGATATGTATATAAAACGTTCTTCGTTTTATAACCTGTTTTCAATAACAAGCAATGCAGCCATCTCGGCAGAGTATATGCGCTGCGCTGTCTTTCTGATCATCTCTGCCGTATCCTTAAGTATCTCCGCCGAACCGTACAGTCTGTTCTTAAGGTTACGGGTATTACTTATATATGACCCGGCATTCTGTCCCTTCCATGAATTAGTGAGAAGCGCAAGCGCCTGATCGAATTTAACGTTACTTATATTACAGAGTTTACAGGAAAGTTCTTCCAGTTCCTCTGCCTGATCGATTGCCCTTTTAAACTCTATATCTATCTCTGCTTTAGTGATGCTCATCTGCCCATGCCTCCTATAATGTCATAAACCTTCATTTCTGTTTCCTGGTATCTTGTAAGCGATCTGTTAAGAAGTCTGTACATAACCTGAATACTGTATACAGTCATCTCCATTACCATGATATCCTCCGAAAGCACACGCATATACTCATCATAAGCTGCGCCTTCCCACGATATTCCCAGATACTTAAGCCTGTCCTTTAGCGAAGCCAGTTCATCACACATCCGTTTTGATACCGTACCCAGCTCGGTAAGCAGACTGCTCATTCTTACATATACCGCATCAACCGGCCTCACCTGTACCCACCTCCTTTATCGAAACATTGCTTTCAAGTATATAAATCAAGACAGATCCGTTCACTATACCGCATTCACAGAGCCCGGTTCCACACGGAACTATCCCTTTGGGATCGCAGCTTATCAGCACATCATTAAGGTTTGCATCCGTATTCAGTTCACCAAGAACAGTCTTAATATAGTAACGCAGCTCGTCCGAGCATATGTTTTTATCAACTTCAAGCTCAAATCTTCTTGCATGCTGGACCGCATAAATCTCTATCCTTATCACAGCTTCACCTCTCCTCGTATAATGGTTCCTCCTCAACGATCAAACAGCGGAATGATAATGTCAGACGAATATCTGATCCCTCTCCGTTTAATAACCGTACCTGTTCCAACAGGTTTTGACGCACACTGCTCCGTATATGAAAGATAAGCACAATCAAATATATTCTGTCTGTCGAGCCCTCCGCCAAGATACACCGCTGCGCAGTTCTCTCTGATCATTTCATATAATCTTCGTCCCACAAGCCTCGTATGATCTTCACTCCCAAGTGCCGCAAAAAGACTGTATCCTTTATTAGTCCTCAGGAAATGAAGGATCTCCTCTTCAACATCCCTGTCATAATCAGACTCATAGAAAACGGCAAGCTTTCCCGAAAGGTCGTCACATATCAAGAACCTTCGGTCATTTCCACTTTCTGAGCCATGGTCTTCATTGACGCACAAGGACAATTCCCTTATTTCAGAAAGCAGTTCTTCAACAGATGCGATCTCCCTGACGATCCGTCCGGTCCTTTCGGCAAAGTATCTGACAGTCAGACAAGCGTTTGTCATGCCGCTTCCCTTTCTCCCGGCAACTGCGATAATACACACTTCTTCAAGCGGAAGAACCCAAGGCTTACCGCTTTCCGTTTCATATCCAAGCGGGATCCCATCTTTCCAATCCGCCCTGTCAACAGTACATATACCAAGATCCGCTATTCCCGGATCTTCCGGTATATAAGGTACCCTGACAGCACACATTCCGTTGTATCGGACGTTTAACTTTTCAATCTTTGCCTGTATCCAGCCGCTCCTTTCATAATCACTTCCCATATGGCACAGGCCGGCCTGAAATTCCAGTATCTCACCGTTTATCCTTGCAAGACCCCTGCCTTTTATGCCGTCCGCAGGAAAGATCGGTATCCTTATTTCCCTCAAACAGTCTGAATACTGGTATTTGTCGTTCAGTCTTAAGCATATCCCGGTACGGCAGTTTTCAAACAGACGTGACGGAATATCCGAATTTCCTATCGCTGTTCCGCTTAATACGATAAAAATCCCATAGGTTTCTCCGAACTTGATAAGCTCAAGCATTTCACGGTCAAACTTCTGATCTGTCTTCTCCCTGAAATTTCCGTAATTATCTATTACCAGTACCACCGCCGGCTCCGTCGGAGCATTCAAAGAAAGACGTTGGGCAAATCCTATCCCGGACCATGCGGTCCTTCTTTCGTTCATCAGTTCCATCAGCATATGAAACAGATTCTTAAGCCTGTCCTGTGTATCCTCCGTTATATAACAGCCAACCAGCATACTGTCCAAAAAGCAGGACAGAATACCATTGCTGTAGTCTACAATATAGAAGCTAATTTCAGCCGGTGTCCTGTTAACCATCTGACTGTATATCCATGTCTGGAGGAATGTACTTTTCCCGCTTCCGGAGCTTCCGCATATTATAAGATTGCCGTCTTTCACAAGGTTCAGCCTGTAATCTCCCTGTATCTGCTCTCCGGGAGAATCATATCTCCCGATCGTAACTTCATATATTTCCTGCCCCTCACACCCGCTCCTTTTCATATCCGGCAAAGTCGGGCTGCAGTTATCGTATTCAATTTCGATCTTTTCCGGCAGAAGAGGCAGCCACAGCTTTGAGATCACCGGATATTCCTCCGTTCCGTAACACCTTATCAACGTATCCAGTATCATCGAAAAATGTGTCGGGTATGACTCATCTTCCCAATTATCATTGCCGTATTTTTTCTCTTCTTTTTCCGGAAGCTCAATCTCATGTCTCCTTCCGTATCTGTCAACGAGAGAGGCCTTCGTCAGATTACCTTCCTCAACATAAGGTTCCATCGTATAGGCAGCCTGAAATGCCTCGAACATTTCATCATTGCCGACCTGCAAAAACGCACGTCCCGGATTGGATATATAAGCGGCATCCGGTCTTAGCAGCATATCATTGCTGTCCTGTTTATCCTGTACTCTTAAGCATATTCTGAATCTCGAATTGCAGAATATATTGTCATCCACGGTACCGGAAGGCTTCTGTGTTGCCAGTATCAGATGAACTCCCAGGCTCCTGCCAACCTGTGCCACACTTATCAGCTCCTTCATAAACTCCGGCTCCTCGCGCTTCAATTCAGCAAATTCATCTATAATGATCAGTATATGAGGCAAAGGTTCATCAACCCTGCCAAGACCGAACAGCCTCCCGTAATCCTTTATTGAATTAACACCTGCCTTCAGGAACAGTCTCTGGCGTCTTTCATTCTCGCTTCTTATCGAAACCATTGCCCTGTGTATCATATTTCCCGAGAGATTGGATATGCTTCCAACCATGTGAGGCAGCTTTTCAAAAAGATTAGCCATACCTCCTCCCTTGTAATCAATAAGGAAAAATCCTATTTCCGAAGGCGGATACCTGACAGCAAGAGAAAGGATGAGAGTCTGAAGCATTTCACTCTTTCCGCTTCCTGTCATCCCGGCTATCAGCCCATGCGGTCCATGTGTTTTCTCATGCAGATCAAGATATATCACCCTACAGTCTTCCGCCATGCCAATAGGTGCCCTGATACTGTAACCCGTATTGTTCTTTTTCCAGTTTTCAATTATAAATTCGTCGGTTATAAGCTTTACTCCAAAGAGCTGCAAAAGTGTAACCTTGGATGGTATCTCTCTGTGACCCCCTTCCTTTATGTACCTGACTCCCGCAAGCCTTCGTACAAATCCCATCGCATCCTTCAGAGGTACATTATCGAACCTGATCTCCTTTCTTATATTGCCCTCTCCTGTACTTACCATCCCTCTGAACGAGATATCATTTCTCACAACCTTACCGCAGGAAGCAGGTAACGAGTGATACTCCCCTGCGAACAGGCATATGCTTACGGCAGCCTCACGCCTGAGCGCAGGTGTTACATGCCGATAATCATCGGTGAGAATTATATATTTAACATCCTCGCAGTTTATTCCCCTGATCTTCTGTTCAATCAGACATACCGCATCAGAGCATCTGTCCTTATCAAGGCACACAAAGTGTTCATCAGCATCCTGCACGTGCGGAAGCCAGTGCATGATCTCAACTGCCTCATCCTTTATTAAATTCCCGGAAAACAGAAAAATCATTTTGACAAGATACGGATCGGATAAGGCTGCGATCTGGAGCGATATGTTTAGAAACATCTGCATCAGTTCGCCCGGTGCAGACGATACAAATCCTATCAAAGGATCTGTGCCAAGATCTATACAGACAGGTACATCATGCATATAAGCATATTTATTCCTGAGCATCGACGGAAGTTCAGACAGCTCATCCGGAACCATTTGAAATCTTTCCTTCGGAACTTTTATCTGTGCCTCAAAGGCCATGGAACCGGTCCCCAACCTGTATTTTAGGAAATCCCCGTCACTTATTTCTCTGCTCCACAGGAAGGACATATAATTGCTTCCCGCCAATTCACTTACAGAGGGGTAATTCCTAAGCAGAATGTTCGAATTATACCTGTATTTTTCCAGTATTTTCCTGTTACTTTTCCTGATGTACTCAGCGTATGCACGGTTTCTCAGTTCCTCTTCCTCACACAGGATCTTTTTTTGACTGCGTATATTGATCACAGCCCACATAACTCCAAGCAGCGCAGATGTAATTGCAGTTACCAGACCTGTATACATATAGGCGGCAGAGCCGGCGAAACCGGATCCCGATGCCGAGTAGATATACAATCCGCAGCCTATACTCATGGGAACAGCCATTGTAAACGCGGGACCAATACTGAGTACAGCAGGCTGTTTTCTCATTTCCTTTCTTGGCGGCGGCGGATCAAGCTCTATTTCGGAATTATCAGTTACCCCCATGCTTCTAGGTGCGGGGACAAACTCCTCTACCCGATCACGTCCCGGTTTCAGAAGCATATCATTGTACTTTTTTAACTTTTCAAGTCTGACTATACAAAGTCTGTTGCCGCCGGTCTTTGTTCCGGGACCTGTAAGCTTTTCTATCCCTATACAATCATCCAGCCAAAGTATACGGATATCTCCTGCCGTTATAACATCACCATAACCGACAGCAGCCGACTCCATATGACCAACAAATCGGGTGTTTAAATAACATCCCTCCCTTCCTTTCACATTAAGCCTGCCTCCGTCATTGACAGCGCTTAACATTAAATGTATATCAGCTAAAAATGCATCTTCAATGCAACTGATAGTTTGATTAATACTCCTACCCAGGGATACGGCACGGCCTCTTTCCATCCTGTAAAAACTCATTTCGGATCCTGTTTCAAAAAACACGAACATCCTGATCTCCTCTTTATCCATAGTGATCAATCTCAGCTCTGTGTCCTCCGTAATTACGTTTTCACCGGTATCCGATCTGCCTAACTTAATAAAACAAGCATTGGAGAGATCCTCATTAATTATCACGCTGTGCAATGATATGAACATAGAAATGACCTGGTCTGACGTCAGACTGAACCTTTCCCTGCGAAGCCGTATATCCCTGAACTCTTCCTGTCCTTCTGTCTGCAAGCCGGTATAGACGAACTCCTCCAATGCATACGAATTGCAAAATCTTATAATTGTACGCATACCTACTTCCTATTCTTTTTCATCCTGTATCTTTGATTTATGTTATTGAGTATAGATTATTCGGCGAATGCCATGAATTGAATTAAACTGAATACGAACTGACTCGCAATTATCAGCAATCAATTTGCAAAACGTATATTAGCACAAAACATTTAACAGTTGCAAGTACCAAAATCAACTTTGTTACTATATCACAAAATTCAAATACAAATCTTTGTGAAAATGTTATAAAGTAACTTCTGTTCCCGTTTGATCAAAATTGGTATAACAATTATCCGGTCAAAAACTCTCTGTTTGGTAACAGATCAGAAAAATCCACCCACTTAAATCAAAAAACAGTTGACTATACAACGAAATAACGATATACTAATCAAGTGTCAATTCCAAGCTGCTATGGCTCAGTCGGTAGAGCGCATCCTTGGTAAGGATGAGGTCAGCAGTTCGATTCTGCTTAGCAGCATAAAACCCCTGAAGTATGTTCAACATACATTCAGGGGTTTTTTATATCACTCATCTTTCTTCAGTATTTTTCTGATCTTCATTTTAACTCTCTGCAGTGCATTGTCTGTGGATTTCTCATCTTTTCCGAGAACTTTTGCTATCTGAACATATGACATTCCGGTAACATAAAGATCAAGCACCTGCTTTTCAAACGGGCTCAGGCTCTCATCTATACGCTGCTCCAGAATATCAACATTTTCCCTGTCGATCACCAGTTCCTCAGGACTTCTGTTACCCGAAAGCTGCAACGAATCTATCAGATACTTGTCATCATCCGCATCATCGGATGCATTCCTGTACAGTGAAATGTAGTTATTGAGCGGTATATGTTTCTGCCTTCTCGAAGCCTGTACCGCAGTATATATCTGACGGGAGACACACAGCTCTGCAAAGGTATAGAAGCTTGCATCCCTACCGGCATCGAAATCACGTATTGCCTTGAAAAGACC
The DNA here is from genome assembly GCA_946623875.1 of uncultured Lachnospiraceae bacterium. Lineage (GTDB taxonomy): Bacteria > Bacillota > Clostridia > Lachnospirales > Lachnospiraceae > UBA2868. The sequence goes on from CAMORO010000007.1 coordinate 47,462, forward strand.
TATCATCCCCTCCTGTATCAGGTCATCATTATCAGCTCCCAGAATAAACATGGATCTGGCCTTGCTCTTTACCAGATCCTTATACTTTTCCATAATATAATCCGTTATATCGCTCTGCCCGTCCCTGAGCCTTATAATGAGCTCCGAATCGGATATTCCTTCATATTTATCAATATTAACCATATCTGTTTCCCAAGGATCGTGTTCATCCGTTCATTCTCTGTCTGACGATTTCGTAAGCAAGCACTCCGGCAGCAACCGATGCATTGAGTGAATCAATATCTCCCTTCATGGGAATGGATGCAATGTAATCACACTTTTCCTTTACAAGTCTGCTGACACCTTCACCCTCTGCTCCCACAACCATACCTATAGGGCCTGTCAGATCATGCTTATACATCAGTTCTCCAGACATATCCGCACATACGAACCAAAGACCTTCCTTTTTCAGCTCCTCTATGGTCTTACCGATATTGGTAACCTTGGCAACGGGTGTGTAATTGATCGCGCCCGCCGAAGTCCTTGCAACTGTCGCTGTAAGTCCCACTGCCCTGTTCTTGGGTATTATCACTCCGTGCGCTCCGCAAAGATTGGCAGTTCTTATGATCGCTCCGAGATTATGAGGATCAACTATATTGTCCAGTATAAAAACAAACGGGTCCTCACCTTTGTTTCTTGCATTATCCAGAATATCGCTCACGTCCGCATAATCGTATGCAGCCGCACAGGCAACCACGCCCTGATGATGCCCCGTGGAGCTCATCTGGTCGAGCCTGTCCTTATCAACGTATTTAAGTATTATATCCCTCTTGGCAGCTTCACGCCTGATCGTCATGACCGGACCGTCGTGACACCCGTCCAGAATAAACAGCTTGTCTATCGTTCTGCCCGAACGCAATGCTTCCAGGACAGCATTTCTTCCCTCTATGTATGATTCCCGATATGCCATATTTCTCCCTTTGCAGTCATGCCAAACCCCTGATCAGGGATTGGCAGAACCTTTTTCCACGGCTTCCATTCCAAGCTTTATTAATTCCACAAGTCTTTCCGTATTACCCGACAGATAATGATATCCTATAAGAGCCTCAACTCCGGTAGCCCTTCTGTAGTCCCCAACTGAAGCATTCTTGGCAGTGGTTGCCGATTTGGTGTTTCTCCCCCGCCTGTATACTGTGATCTCATTCTCCGTCAATATATTGTTATCTGTAAACCATTTCGCCATTACGGATTGCGACTCGGCCTTCACCAGTGCGCTTGTCTTCCTGTGCAGCTTGTTAGCCGGACAATTAGCCCGCTCAACCATAACCGTCTTAACGACCAGATCAAACACACAGTCTCCGATAAATGCCAGCGTCAGCGGTGAATATGATGATACATCAACTTCTCCCAGTCCAAACCGGAGCTTTATACTATCAAGAATGCCGCCGTCCATTCTATTCCCTGCTCCACTCTACTCCCTCACGGGTATCCTTAATGATTATACCCCTGGCCTTAAGTTCATCCCTGATCGCATCCGCCTTTGCGAAATCTCTGGCTTTTTTGGCTTCACTTCTCTCTGCGATCTTCTCCTCGACAAAACGAACGAGTTCATCATCTAACTCATCCTCTTTCGGAGCTTTAAACAGATCAAGGGATAAAACAGTATCATAATCCGCAATTATGGCTCTTTTGGTAGCACCGTTAAGATCACTTTTGATCACATCATACAGAAGAGTAAGTCCCATGGCTGTATTACAGTCATTCCCTACGGCCTCCGCAAACTTGTCATGCCATTCCTTAACAGAAGCATTATCAGCTTCACCGTCTTCAGGTATCGATGCTATCCTGCTCTTAAGCTTCTTATAAGTTGTTACCGTCTGATCAAGAGTCTCAAACGAAAACGTAAGAGGCTTACGATAATGCGACTGAAGCGCGAACAGTCTGTACACAAGGGGATCATATCCCTTCTCCTCAAGAAGGCTCACCGTGAGGAATTCACCTTTGCTCTTGCTCATCTTCCCGGTTTCATCATTGAGATGATGTACATGGAACCAGTAATTGCACCACTTATGACCGATAAAGGATTCGCTCTGCGCAACCTCATTCGTATGATGCGGGAACATATTGTCCACTCCGCCGCAATGTATATCCATCTTTTCCCCAAGATGTTTCATACTTATGCAGGAACATTCAATATGCCAGCCGGGATATCCCACACCCCACGGGCTCTCCCATTTAAGAGCCTGGTCTTCGAATTTGGATTTGGTAAACCATAAGACAAAATCATTCTTATTACGTTTATTGGTATCCTCGGTCACATCATCGCGGACACCGACTCTGAGTTCATCTTCGTTCTGATTACCGAACACATAGTAATTCGCAAGCTTTGATGTATCAAAATATACATTCTCTCCGGCCTTATATGCATAACCCTTTTCAAGCAGACCCTCTATCATATTGATGAATTCCGGAATACAGTTTGTAGCCGGCTCAACAACATCGGGCGTCTTAATATTCAGCTTGGCGCAGTCGGCAAAAAAAGCTTCGGTATAGAACTGCGCTATCTCCATAACGCTCTTATGCTCTCTCCTTGCGCCCTTCAGCATCTTGTCTTCACCGGTATCCGCATCAGATGCAAGATGTCCCACGTCTGTTATATTCATGACTCTTTTCACATCATAACCTGAAAAACGCAGTATCTTTTCAAGGATGTCCTCACAGATATAGCTTCTCAGGTTCCCGATATGAGCGTAATGATATACTGTGGGACCGCAGGTATACATTGATACCTTTCCGGGTTCATTGGTAACAAATTCTTCTACATTCCTGGTAAGTGAGTTAAATAATTTCATAATATTCTCCAATTGAATTATATATTCCGGTCACTCTGTCACGTGGTACCGGATGACTTCTTAAGGTTTTTCAGTTCGCGTTCAAGATCAAGCAGCCGATTGGTGATCTCCGAGTTGGCATGTTGGAGATTTTGAATATCCTCCTTGATGGGATCGGGAAGATGTACCTGATCCAGACTTTCTCTCGGGATAACTTCGTTCTCCCGTTTTACGATCCGGCCCGGAACGCCTACAACCGTACAGTTGGGCGGAACCTCCTCAAGGACCACAGAACCTGCGCCTATCTTGCTGCCCGCTCCTATAGTGAAAGAGCCAAGAACCTTGGCTCCGGCCGAAACCATAACATTGTCTTCCAGTGTAGGATGCCGCTTCCCTGTTTCTTTACCCGTTCCTCCGAGTGTGACACCCTGATACAGAGTTACATTGTTTCCTATTATCGTTGTTTCACCAATGATCACACCGCTGCCATGATCGATAAAAAATCCGGAACCTATCTGCGCACCCGGGTGGATCTCAATACCCGTTTTTCTTACCGCCCTCTGTGAAATATACCTCGCAAGAAAATAATGCTTGTTAAGATATAACCTGTGGGCAATCCTGTAATGAAGCATAACCCTGAAACTCGGATACAGAAAAACCTCCATCCAGGAATGGATGGCGGGATCACGTTCTCTTATCAGTTGTATTTCTTCTTTTATATACCGTATAAAACCCATTAATATTTCCCTGCATCATATTCATAAGCAACCAAGGTCTTTCAAACAGTTACCGTTCATTCATCGGACAACCGCTGCAACCACTGCACCTGCCAAAGCTGCTGCCCACGGGCACACTTTCCAGTTCCCTTACGGAACTTACCATACATATAGCCTGAGAGGATATTCCATCACCATTGCCCGTAAATCCCAGTCCTTCCTCAGTTGTTGCTTTAACATTAACCTGCGACAGATCGATCAGCAGGGCATTCGCGATATTATTCCTCATCTCATCTATATAAGGACGCATCTTGGGTTTCTGTGCGATTATGGTAGCATCAATGTTGTCTATTACATAATGATTGTCAGACAGCATCTCTCCTACCAGCTTAAGAAGCTCGATACTGTCAGCTCCTTTGTATCTCTCGTCAGTATCGGGAAAATGACTTCCTATATCTCCCAATGCTGCTGCTCCCAGTAGCGCATCCATTATAGCATGCAATAGGACATCCGCATCCGAATGTCCTAAAAGTCCTTTTTCATAGGGAATCTTTACTCCCCCGATTATTAGATCACGTTCTTCTGTAAGGCGGTGAACATCATAACCCATACCCACACGCATCTTTATTTCCGCCTTTCACTTATTCAGTGTCATCTCCGTTCAGCATTTCATCTGCGAGAACCATTGACATTTCCTCTACTTCTCCGGCCTTATTAAGAAGGAAAAGCATGCTGTATTTACCCTTCTCATAGATGACCTGCTTCTTCCCCTCAATATATCCGGCATCTATTCCCTTACCGTATGCTTCCTGGATATCCTCAATTGTAGAACCGAGTCCAATTCCTTCCGCAGTCTTGAAATCACCTGAAGTTACATCTATCTGTGAGATCACAAAATCGGCTGCCGAGGATGGATCAATATTGCTGAAGTACACCTGATATCCGTCAAACTCCTCCATATATGTCTTTGTTTTATCCTTTGCCTTAGAAACAAGCTGAGCGGCATCCGCAATGTTTTCACCCGATATACCGAATGCGGACAGATCACTCATAACCTCGCCCAATGATATATCTCCGTCAACTCCCGGTATTGATATAACATTTCTAAGATCCGTGTACTGCATCATATCGTACAGGTCATACAGGAACGATCCATCCCACTCTACCGCCGACATATCATCGCTCCAGTAATTCATGCTGATCTTTATGCTACCGTCATCCTCCCTGGTTAATGCAGTAAGCGAAAACGGTGTATCTCCTTTTGCATCACGCATCATAACAACATAAATATTATTGTAGTAAAAGCCTCCGTTACAAACAAGCTCCCTGCATTCAAGCTTATTATCAAGATAAAGGTATTTCTTATCGCTTCCGGAGCGTTCAGACAAAGCAACAGGTGTATTAAGATCATCATTTGTTATACCGAGATATTCGGTCAGCAAAGCATTTATATCCTTTTCGGATATCTTGCCGGCGATATTCTCGGCACCCTTCTTCTCCCTTTCTTCCACTCCGAGCTTCCTGATGATATTACTGTCTCTTTTCAGCACTTCGTAAGCATCACAGGCTTCGGGTTTTTCATAAGTACAGAGGAGAAATCCGTTAACTTCTTCATCATTAAACAGCTTGTTGAAATAATCAATATCCTCATTGCTGAGAATACCATATACTGCATTCTCGCCAATGTATGAATTGATCTCTTTCTGACCAACCTCTATAAGATCCTCAACCTGATCTTCCGTAATAGGTGTGCTGATCCAGGGATTGTCCTCCCATGCTTCAGTCTTATACCATTCCATAACTGCATTGGTATTGTCTATTCCGGCCTGAACCGACTTCTGAATATCTCCTATATAAGTCTGCATATCATCTAATGTTGAAGTGACCTCATCAACCGTACGTGTCATATTCTCTATCGCACTCGGATCAAACTCAGTCCCTTCACAAGCCGATAAACTTAAACATCCGACCATAGCAATTAGTAGTACACTCAGTTTCTTCATAACGGACCCTCCAATTTTTTCTGTTCTTATATTATATACTCTAAGTGCAATAAATAAAAGTTAATTTTGAAATATTTTCCTTGACAATATATATATAAGGTTAGTATAATAGCAATCGGGCTGAAAAAGCTCATCCGGCGAGGTGGCTCAACTGGCTAGAGCGTCCGGTTCATACCCGGGAGGTTAAGAGTTCAAGTCTCTTCCTCGCTACTGTTAAAAAACCCGATAAACGTAGTGTTTATCGGGTTTTTGTGTGTGAAATTACTATTATCATAGTGTATCATAGTGCAAAAGCACTCGAAGATGCTTTGCATCTTCTTCGTGTCGTTTGTCGTTTTATACTGCGCATAAAACGACAATCTCATCAATAAAATAGAAGCAGTCCATTTCGAGTGAACTCGATGGACTGCTTCTATTTCATTGACTTTTGCACTTTTGATGCGTGCAAAACTCGTTATTTCGCATAGTCTGTGACGCGGCTCTCACGAATCACGTTCACCTTGATCTGACCCGGATACTCCATTTCCTCTTCGATCTTCTTGGAAATATCTCTTGCAAGCAAGATCATATCCGCATCATTTACCTGCTCAGGAACTACCATAATACGAACTTCACGGCCCGCCTGAATAGCAAAAGATTTATCAACTCCCTTAAAGGAATTAGTGATATCTTCAAGTTGTTTTAATCTGTTGGTATATGTCTCAAGTGTCTCTCTTCTTGCACCCGGCCTTGCTGCCGATATCGTATCGGCTGCCTGTACGAGAACAGCGACCAATGACTGCGGCTCCACATCTCCATGATGCGCTTCCACCGCGTTAATAACTGTTGCTGATTCCTTATATTTTCTACAAAGATCCACACCAAGCTGTATGTGTGAACCCTCCATCTCATGATCTACAGCCTTACCGATATCATGAAGCAATCCGGCTCTCTTCGCCAACCTTACATCAGCACCGATTTCCGATGCGAGCAATCCGCACAGAAGAGATACTTCTATAGAATGCTTAAGTACGTTCTGACCGTAGCTGGTTCTGAATTTAAGACGGCCAAGCAGCTTGATCAGCTCGGGATGAATTCCGTGTACCCCCACTTCCAGAGTGGCAGCTTCACCTTCCTCCCTTATCATGGTCTCCACTTCCTTCTGGGCTTTCTCAACCATTTCCTCTATACGTGCCGGATGGATACGTCCATCTACGATAAGCTTCTCCAGCGCGATACGGGCGACTTCACGTCTTATGGGATCGAACCCGGAAAGGACAACAGCTTCCGGCGTATCATCTATGATCAGATCGACACCGGTCATCGTTTCGAGTGTACGTATATTACGTCCTTCCCGTCCGATGATCCTTCCTTTCATTTCATCATTGGGCAACTGCACAACCGAAATAGTGGTTTCAGCTACATGATCGGCAGCACATCTCTGTATTGCACCGACCACAAACTCCTTTGCTTTTTTGTCTGCCTCTTCCTTGGCTCTGGTCTCAAGTTCCTTAACCAGAACGGCAGTCTCATGTTTTACATCATCCTCAACAGTTTTTAACAGATACTCTTTTGCTTGTTCAGAGGTTAATCCGGAAATTCTTTCCAGTTCCTGTACACGTTGCTCATTCAGCTTGGAAACTTGTTCCTTTTGCTTTGCAAGTGCTTCCTCCTTCTGTGCGAAGCTGACTTCACGCTTTTCGATTGCATCAGTTTTCTTATCAAGATTCTCTTCCTTCTGCTGCACTCGGCGCTCCAAACGCTGTAATTCTGCCCGTCTTTCCTTGGTCTCCTTCTCAATCTCGTTTTTTGCTCTGATCGATTCTTCCTTAACCTCGAGCAGCCCTTCACGTTTCTTGGCTTCTGCCGTCTTAAGTGCTTCGTCGATAATTTCACGAGCCTTCTGTTCAGCATTGCCTATCTTCTCTTCGTCAGTCTTTCGTTTGTTCTCGTATCCTGCTTTATAAGACACGAAACAACCTACCGCAAGAAGAATTACCGCAATCACAATAATGATTACATATTGCACAGGGCACCTCCTTATAAAGTTTTCATTGTACGTATATAGAATAGTAAATTCTAATTTAACAAAAATACAACATATAAATTTTATACTTTTTACATAGTTATGTCAAGTAATACTTCATCAAGGATTTGCCTTACCCTGTCCGGCGCAAAGCCTTTGTTGAACATATATGCAAATATCTTCCCGGAAGTTTGACAGTCCAACCTCAAACAACTGAATCATAAACAACCCTCAAACC
>CAMORO010000008.1 GCA_946623875.1 uncultured Lachnospiraceae bacterium
TCCAAGCCCTTGATACGATAATAATACCGAATATCAGAATGATAATCGTACCACGAAAAATCCTGAAACAAACAGGTTGTATATCTATATCCCAATGCAAAAACACTATTCACCAGCATAAATCCGGACAGATGATTGATCATAATTGAAAAAGTGTTATCTGCTATTAAATTAACAGTTCTGCTTCTCCCCACAGCCGGTTCAAGTATTCTTGAAATCCTCAGCCAAAAGGCTATTCCAAGAAACCCTACAACAAAAGGCCATGCATCAAACTTCTCAAACTTTGTCCAAGCCTGTTCATAGACCAGCGTATGCCCGTTAACAAAAATAACTGCTAACTGCAAAGAGACAATCACAAAGAAATACATTGTATTTGACAACGTATCTCTATTCTTTAGTTTTTTCTTATAGAAACATCCTGCACTGTAAAATGGAACAAAATAAGCCATTCTTGTTATAATAAGCCACAGGTCTTTATTGTATCCCCTGCATGACAGATATATACCTGCCATTCCTATCATTAATGAGCCAAGCATACAAACGTGCTCCAAAAACCTTTTATCAATGAACGAAATGGTTTTTCTGTATAATACATAAAAAACTTCCGTCATAAATAATGGCGCTACAAACCACGACGGCAAATTATACTGAAACTGATGGCCATCTGTTATTGGTTTAATGAACAGCTTTTCGAATGTTATTCCTGCACCTATGTTGAACCCTCTTAAAGACATGATCTGCGCAATTAAGGCGTAAGTAAAATTCCAAACATACAATGGTATGATTAGTCGCGTGAATTTCTTTTTTATGAATGCCATCAAATCATGTTCTGCCGCTTCATTATAAAAATATCCTGAACAGAATACAAACAAACCAATATGAAAAGAATACGCAGGAAACAGCTCATAAAAAAGTGAGACGCCTCCCCCATTATATCCACAATGGTTTGCCACCACCAAAATCATTCCGATAGCATACAATATCTTGAACTGATAATCTGTCTCTTTTCTCTCATCCATAACAATTCATTATTCAGAGAATTTCACAACCACAACATCACCAATCTGTTTAACACTACCTGTAGCAGGCCAGACTTCCATCGCCCCAACCTCATCCGAAGCCTCAAGGGTTTTCTGCTCATCCGACGTTACATAAGGGAATCTTATCTCCCATCCCTCAGATACGGGTGCAGTTGCATCAATCGGTTCATATACAGGCACTTCAATATTATTATTCGCGTAATATGCCAATGTGAAATCACTATAATTGCTCAGGAACAGCGGAAGTAAAATATGATTTCCCGCCAGATTGTGATCGACCACATAAAGGGGACCCAGATCTCCCAGAAGCGAAGGTTTCTTGTAATCCTCATACTCAAATCCGGGCAGTTCACCGATAACGGCAACTTTTTTCGCACTTCCGTCATCTGTCATATGTATCCTGACAGCTACCTCCTGCGCCGTTGAATATCCTTTTTCATAAGCGATATTCATATAATGGTAATATATATTGGCAACCAGTATATTGGTCCCGATACACACAGCCATAAACAGAGCAGCTATATTGGCAGTCCGGACAGATGCAAATCTCTCATACAGCACAACAACCAGAACATACAGAAGGCACAGGCTCTGCTCCATCCTCACATTATACACCACATCATCCGAAGTAAAGAACCACATAAACGCAGCAAAAGGCACGGCAGCTACAGCGAAGATCAAAAGCATCAGCTTAGCCCTGTTTTTATAAATTCCGGACTTGACAACTGCGATATACACACCGGCTAAAAAGAAGATAATGAACAGTATTCCAAGCGTGATCCACATATTGAAGCCATATTCTCTTATGTCCCACTTAATAAAGAACTGAACAAACTCCTTGACAGTTTTAACAACTGCATCCTTTAATATATAAATATTGATCCTGCCAACACTGTCTATTCCTTCATAGCCTGATGCCGCAATTCCTTCAAGCCTTAGCAGAATCTTCCAGATCACATAGTAAAGAGCCAGTCCCGATGCAAAGATAACAGCCTGTTTGCCCAGCCATCTGATCAGGTTTGCGGAAGTATACTCTGCGTCAAATATGATAAATATCAGATAGCAGAGCATCAAAACCGCAGCATATGCTACATACGCCTGATAAATCCCACAGGCACAGCATACACATATTATCGGCAATATCCAGTTCCTGAATGTTTTCTTCTCAGGCTTCGAACAGAACACCGCCAAAGAGGCAATAAACATAGCCAGCATATAGCCATCCGAAGTATATTCAAAAAAAAATGATTCGGTGATAGCAGGAAATGATACCATAAGACCGGATACCAGAACTATGGCTACCGGATTGACGAGACCAAACAATTCTACCAGAACAACTACCGAAAGGCTCAGAAAAACAAGTGCAACGATCCCGGTAATCCATGGCAGATCAAAATATGAACTGAAAATACATGCCGGTGTCAACAGCCATCTCCCCAGATTTATCATATTCTGATTACAGTACATATTGTACAGTGCGTCATGATTGGGAAGTGTATTTGTGAACTTATACAAATGAGTTATAAGTCCGATAATAAAAGAAGCCAGAAACGCCAGCTTCCATTCTTTCTTTATTTTATTATTAAATAATTCCGTTAATCCTGTTCCCATACACCCTGCCGTCGTCTGTCTCACACCCACTTCTTGTTATTCCAACAATGTATTATACAATATTTTGTATGTATGTGTAAACCTCATGCTTATTTTCGACAGAAAATCAAAATTGTCGCGCTATCGGGCGCCATCCGCCTTCCGTGTTATCCTTCCCGACTTGACAGCGCGATATATAAAAGCACCTGCGTTAAACGTCAGCAGGAGAACACCTGCCGTCAGCGAAAAAACGAATAATACTGTATATATATGCAATACTTTATATCTTAAATGGAGCTCCTGTATTTCATCCGACTTCGTCAGGTAAACCCTTACTCTGTTTCTGTTACCCTTCTCTACACCAAGCCGGTTACCATTCTGATCATACGCGACGTATCCATCATAATAGAACAACGGAAATTCCATATACTGCCCATCTGACTTAGACGTATATTCCAGATCAACATGAGTGTACTGCTTGTTGTACGAATAAGCTTCGACATCATCATAATCAGAAAACTCCCCGGTATCATTTGAATACCATTCCGTAAGTGTACCCGCAGGCAGATAATCCTCCATTTGTGTGTTAATTTCTCCGCTTTCAGGAGTCACAAACAACTTACCGGTTTTATAAAAACCGATAAAATTGATCAGAACACCGACTGACATGATTGCCACGGTCGAATACATCAGCCTCTTTCGGATTTCCGTCCTTGAGTCCATGTTGCTGCATATTGCCTCGGCTGCTGTGTAGGCAACACACGGAACCGTAATAAAATGGAATCTTCTCGGGTACTGCATCATGGATAAAAATGTATCAACTGCAGGAATGTTCTTAAACCAGACCCATGGAAAAACAGGAGTTGCCATAAATACCGATGTAAAGCCTATTATAAAAATACCTTTTAAAAATCGGTTAACATAACCTGTCCTCTTTGCACCAAACCATGCAATGATCATTACAGTCAATGCTATTATGTTCTGGATCTCCCTGTCCCATTCAATGGGAAAATGATAGAAATCCGTCCATTGTAAAGCATTACTGTTCCAATCAGTAAAATAAAAAACCGCAAACGGTGCAAGGACACCTATCGAGAGTACGATAAACATGACTGCAGCCTTTATAAGAGCAATCAGTACTTCACGGTTTAACAGCTGTTTAAAATTTAACAGAAGATAAACAAACATAACCAGACATGACAATGCGAAACCCATCACATGCGAACATACCAGTCCCCACAATCCAACTGCAATGTACTTCCATCTGAAACCTCCCCTGTTAACCGTTTGGTGCATACCTGTGATCAGCAGTGGAAGGAATATAAGTGCGGTTCCCATTCCGGCTCCTGCTCCCAGATTCAGCATTACAAACAGTCTGAAAGGTTCGATCAGATAAAAAACTGCAGCGATCATCCCCCATCTTATTGATGTGAACAGTCTTTCCGCACACAGCAGCGTAACTATGGTTGTTGCTATGTTCACCATTATCATATAGAGGTTATATGATGCGGGTATAGATATGTTAAGCAGCCTTAACAAAGCGGGAATATACAGAAACAGTCCGGGCTGCAGTGCAACCAGCTCACCATACTGATTAGCATAATTGGGACCTATCATCACGGGAAACTGTCCATCCTTCAGTCCCTGCGCTATTGCTTCGATCCTCTTCATATGTGCCTGCGTATCTATTCCGTAATATGTTCCTTTCACGCAGTAGGGAATACACACTGCGACCAGTGCCATAAGCAGCAATCCGATATATGACATATAGACCAGTGACAGTTTCAGTCTATTGAACACTAGCAACAATGCTATCAGGGCTATCGCAAGCATTCCGGTCAGTGCTATGTATACATAATAATCCCTGTACAGATGCCGGGCAGATTTGATTCGAATATGCTCAACCACAATATCTCCGGGTTCTGTCTGATAGAACTTAAGCATACACCTGTCACTGCCAAGCGGTAATACAAGATGCTGATCAGATACCGTCTGCTCTGCTCCGTATGTTACGGGAAGCTGTATATCAAATACACAGTCGTTATTACCCTGAACAATAAGTACTCCCGATGCCGTTGAAACAAGAGTTATTTCAATTTTGTACTTCCCCGATGGCAGTATTATGGGATGCGTTGCAAAAGCGTAATCTTCGGTAACTTCATTGGTATGCAGATATCCGTTATCCAAAAAAGCCGATTTCAGCTCCATCGAATTACTATCACAGATATACTCATATGTATTCTCTTCCTGTTTAAGACAATATGCCGTAAAACAACCAAACAGAAGACACACGATCAGTATGCCTACACATTTTTGTCCGATAGTCAGTTTACACTCTTTCGAAATGTCCATTACCGGGTTCTCCGACTTTTATTGCCTGCTCATATCACTGTTGCTCCACTGAACCTTAAGCCCATTTCAGTTATTCATCGAAGTTCTTCTCCGCTATCACATATTGCGGCGTTTCATTTATAGTCATATATATCCTTCCGATATACTCACCGATGATCCCAAGGACAAAAAGGATCAACCCGCCGAGAAAGAGGATCACCGCAATGGTCGAACTCCATCCGACAGTCATAACCGGTGTTACTATCTTGCGGATGACGGTCGCAACAGCCAGCAGCAGACCCAGTACCGCCGCACAGCCGCCTGCAATCGTTGCCATACGGAGCGGCTTTATCGAGAATGCGGTGAAGCTGTTGACCCATAAAGCTACAAGCTTTTTAAAGGTGTACGTTGTTCCGCCTTCCATCCTCTCACGCTCTTCTATGGGAACGTTTATTACTTTTGCCGAACTTCTGAACAGAAGTCCGGATATATACGGATACGGACCCTTGTATCTTGCTATCTCATCGGCCACAAACCGTCTGAACGCCATGAAATTTCCCATCTGTATATCCTTTGGCTTGTCGATCAGAAGGTTGGCCACTATCTCATTAAAGATACTTCCTATGTTCTTGAACAGGCTCTGTTTCTTTTTGCCGTATTCAACTATTGCCACATCATAACCGTTGTGCAGAGGCTCTATAAGCTCGCCAAGATGATCTATCGGACACTGTCCGTCATCATCAAGAAATACACATATATCTCCCCTTGAATGCTGCACACCGGCGATCATGCCGGCATGCTGTCCGAAGTTCTTGGAAAAACGTATTGCCCTGACTCTGGGATTACTGATACTGATCCTCTTAAGCACGTCATATACATGATCCGGAGAACAGTCGTCAACGGCAATGATCTCGTAATCCTCTATAGACATTGATGCCACTGTCTTAGCTATTTCATCTATGACATGCTCTACTGTATTTTCACTTCTGTAGCATGGGATAATAAAGCTTAATTCACACATATTTCGTTAATGAACCTGTCTGTAACTCTTCCTGAATTCCATTTAATATAACCGACAGCACAGCATGTCACGAATAAAAAAATCTGCTGTCCTTTACATCTTTCTCATATTTATCTGTCCATCTGGCCTTGTATATGCTGTCCGGTTCGGTATCCCTCGTGATCAGCGCTCCCGATCCTATCACGTTTCGCGGAGCAATAATGATATGATCGTTGACGGTCGCATTAACCCCTATAAAGGAATTGTCCCCAACGACAGTATGACCCGACAGCACAGCATGTGACGCGATAAACACATGATTCCCTATACTTGCATGATGACCGATATGGTTTCCGCTCCACAGAACGGTATCCGCACCGATATGAACATAGGGCTGTATGGTATTGTCTTCAAAAATAAAAACATTGTCTCCGAATTCATTGCCCTCATGCCAACAGGTAGCCTTACTGCTTATATAAGTGGCAAGGTTATAACCCTTATTCCTGAATTCGTGATATTTCTGTTCGCGCACCTCATTAAGATGAGTGTAGGCTATTGCTATGAACATATCATAGCCGGCTGCCGGAAATCTGCTCTCCAGTTCATCCGATGATATCAGCGGAAGACCGTTAAATGACTCCTCCTTACGATACTTCGGATCCACAACAAAGCCGCAGACGCTGTATTCACTGTCAGCATCAAAATAGAACCTTGCCAGCTGCGCAAAATCATCCGCCCCGAATATTACAAGCTTCTTCTGCTTCATATCTCTCCCTCGACAAGCTTAGCTATTCCAAATCCGGTCATCCCGTATCTGTTGCCGTTAAACAGCATATAGTAATCATTCCCGAAACGGAATACCGCCGGATAGCAGATCATGATATCATCAAATCCTTTCTCGGAAACAGTAATACCGGATTCAGAATCTCTGCGGTTCCAGTCGATACCATCCTTTGAGAAAGCATATCCGATACGGTATTTGTCTCCCCTGTGAGAGAACCACATATGATAACCTTTATTACCCTTTACAACACACGGTCTTGAAATAGCGTATTCCTTCTCACTCTCGAAATCTATTGCAACCTTTCCGTTTCGCTCCCAGTTGATACCGTCATCCGATTCAGCATATTTGATATGATAACAGTGTTCCGGCTTACCCTCGCCATCAATTCTCCACTTAACACAGGACAGATACCATATCCTGAACCTGTCTTCCTTCATAACCCAGGCCGAAGCACAGAAATGCGGTTCGTCCTTGGTACGGTCAAGTATCGGACCTTTATATGCTCTTCCAAAATGTATACCGTCATCGCTCAGGGCAAGACCCAGTGAATTCCTGAAAGGAACCGTCTGTCCCAGGTTCCAGCCGATATAATAGAGCCTCCATTGATCTTCGTATTTGTCAAGAAAGCTCATCATAGTTCCGCTGTCATCAAAGGCTCCAAGTTCCCCCGGACTTAACACCGGCTCCTTGCATGCATACTTCACGGACAGATCGTTCATATTTATATCCACATAAAAAATATGTGATCTGTTATGCTCATCCCTGGGGCTGTAATAAACCCTTATTATATCATTATCCAAAGGTATTGCCTGCGGGACCGCAGCCCCGTCAAATCCTTCAAGATAATCACTGCTGTTAAAACAGAAATCAAGCTTTTCCCATTTCATGCTTCTTAACATGGCACAACGATCCCCGATCATCATGCCTCCTCCTTCCAAATACGTAGTGTTTTTAACCTGTTATGAATATTTTACTCCACAGTTCCTTCGACAGTATAGGAGCATCCACCTGCTTTATCTCTCCATCCCCATATATAATACGGGGCTTCCTTCCCGACATTACACAAAAGATCGATGATCGAAACATTGTGGTTGAAACCATCCGTCCCCTGATCATATTCGGGATAATCATCATAAACCTTCCACCGAAGTTCAATTCCCCTGTCCATGTAATCATCAGGTATAATATAATCCTTCGCTGCAGGTCCGGATTCATACACCTTTGTTCCTATGGACTCAAGAAGGCTCAGCATTCTCTCATGCTTAACGCCTCTGGTTTCATAATCTCTGCTGTCGGCAAATTCCGTTGAGATCCCGAGATAGTCTCTTGCTATCCTTTCGGTCATATACATGTCAAGTTCGTACAGATACTGCCACTCATGATCGATGTATACATCCTCAAGGAGTGGCTTGACCCATTCAAAAAATGGCCTTCTTCCATATGCGAACTTCAATGTTTCATAATGCTTACTCTGCCATTCCCTGTCAGTCATCTGTACCTCACAGATAAGCCTGTGTGTATCATTTCCACAGGGCACCGACAGCCACATTTCTCCGTTTGGCGTTATTATCCTGTTCCTGTTTCTCCAGTCCCTGACCGTATACTGTACATCATTATAGAAAACAAACAGGTCCACATCATTGATAAGATCGAAATATCCCTTCCATGGGATATAGTTAGGCTGATCCACAGCGACTATCATAACCTGCCTCCATCTCTTCCACGAAAATAATCATTGAGTGCATCACATACGGCAAGAACCTGCTCATCCTTTATCCCGTAATGCAACGGAAGCCTTAACAGGCGCTCACTGTCTCTGGTTGTATATCTGTCTTCTCCCACGAACCTTCCAAAACGCATACCGGCCGGTGAAGTGTGCAGCGGAATATAATGAAATACCGAATAAATGCCATGCTCCTTAAGATAACCGATGACTGCCGTACGCTCATCTATATCCTTAACCTTTATATAGAACATATGGGCATTATGTTCACAATCATCCGGTATTACCGGAAGCTCAATAAATCCATCTGCCTTAAGCGGAGTGAGCATTTCATAATACATGTCCCACGCTTTCATTCTCGATCCCTGTATCTTATCAAAGGCTTCAAGCTGAGCATACAGATAAGCAGCATTCAATTCACTGGGAAGATATGAAGATCCCGCATCCATCCACGTGTATTTATCTATTTCGCCTCTGTAAAATCTGCTTCTGTTGGTTCCTTTTTCCCGCACGATCTCAGCCCGTTCAATATTCTCACGATCACGTATCAGGAGCGCTCCTCCTTCTCCCATGGATATATTTTTGGTTTCATGAAATGACAGACAGCCGTAATCGCCTATCGTACCACATGCCTTACCTTTATAAGTACTGCCTATTGCCTGAGCCGCATCCTCTATGACCTTGAGCCCACGCCTGTCTGCTATATCCATTATCGTTGTCATCTCACAGGAGACACCTGCGTAATGCACCGGTATTATCGCCTTCGTCTTTTCGGTTACGGCATCCTCGATAAGCCTTTCATCGATGTTCATTGTATCTGGACGAACATCCACAAATACCGGCTTCGCACCTCTCATGACTACAGCATCGGCTGTTGAAACAAAAGTAAAGGAGGGCATGATAACTTCGTCCTCCGGTTTAATATCTGACAGTATTACCGCCATCTCAGTAGCATGAGTGCAGGATGTTGTAAGAAGAGCCTTGGCAGGATCCAGCCTGTTCTCCAACCACTCGTTACACAGTTTTGTGTATTTACCGTCGCCGCATATCTTACCACTGTCTATGGCATCCTTAATATAACCCAATTCGCTTCCCACATAAGGGGGAATGTTAAATTCTATCATTTATTTATTCCCTTTATTCATTTCCCTTTATGCCAAATTTCGGATCTTGATCTCCACACAAATATACTACTATATGATATACCCCAAGGTGTCTTTTTTCAAGTGATTTATTGGGGCCTATCTCCGGGTCATCCCTGATCCTTCTCTCATTTATCCCTGTCCCTTACATAGAACTTCACCAAAAAGTTTTCCCTGCTCACAGGCATATACAATTCCTTGAGCAGCTTATACGGTCCTTCAGTGATACAGCTCACCCTGACCGCCCTGTCAGTCCCATCGGCACCTTCGTTTACCATTACCAGCTCATATTCACCGTTTCCGATCTTCTCTTCCAGTTTCTTTTTGTAATCAAGATGCTTCCTCATAACATATCCGGCATAAGGGAACAGCCTCCGCTCCCACTCAGTATTCAGATATTCCGAATACAGTTCCTCGCTCACCGCCCCGACATACCCGTTATTATAGTAGTATCTTCCGTTTTTCTCGGCATCAAATGCTAGTATGGGTGAGTAATATATTTCCCCCTTCTGTGCACACTCATCAATCGTTCTGTATGCCTCCTCCCATATTTCCTTCTGTTCCGGAAGCATATAATAATACGGAAGCCTGCGATCGGTTCTGTACAGTGTAAATACAAGCATGACGATCACAAACAGATCCCATGAAACCCTGCGCAACGTTGTACTGCCGTTTAAGCATCTGTCTTCTGAATATATCATCGCAAACATGACAAGAGGAGGTATCTGTATCTGAAGATAATATGACAGCCATGCACCGTCATTTGTACCAAGCACATACATAACGGGAACGGATATGATCAGATCGGCCAGCAGCAGCTTCTCCACTGCCGATGTATTCTTAAGTCCGCTTCTTATGCGGTCAAAGAAACCGACAGCAGCTGTAACAAAAAAGAACAGGAACATCCCCACAAGGCTGCGCAGCTGCAATATCTCATATCCGAGTCCCGACTCAGGATCGACTTCATTTCTGAAGGTAATGACATCTTTAAGCTCATCAAGCCCCGAGCTGCCGGAAGCCTGAGACGTTCCCGCAAACGGTCCGTGAAGAAAGTAAATATAATATGTCCAGCATAAAGGACACCATATCGTGACCGCAACAGAAATCACGGACATCATGACAATACCGTAAATAAAGAACCTGAGTGCAGCATTCCTGTCGCAGAACAGCTTATAAACAAATATCGGGATCGCTATATAAGCCATATATATCTTGGTATGGAGTGCAAGAATTATAATAATTATTTCAAGCAACTCCTTAAAGTGGAATTTTTTCCGGGTTTCCGTAAAGAGTGCCAGCATCATCCAGAAGAAACCAAGGGCATCCGGAACAGCATTAACATATCCGTATCTCCATGTACAGTTGATAAGGAGGGCAAAAACAGCTGCCGGAGCAGCTATCGTCCCGGTATTTTCCTTAACGATCCTGGCTCCCAGGAATGCAGCACTGAGCATGGAAATATAACTTACAATATAATGCAGTAATATAAGATCAACCGGAAATACTTTGGCTAATGCGGCTGTTAACAGTGAATATACAGGACCGTACGCATACAACACTCCCGGTTCCTCACGGCCGAAAGCACCATATGTCGAAAACGGATTAACACCGTTTAAGAAACTCCTTGTAAGCTGAATATTCGATACTTCCTGGAATTCATTCGGAATCGCGGCTTCCGCCAGTGATGACGTTGTTATGCCATACAGCAGAAACGCCGTGTATACGAGCACGGCGACACCCACTATATTCAATATGGTTCTTTCATTAAGACGCATGAGCTTCTTATCTCTTTTCACCTAAACACCTCTGCCTTCGATCACTCAAACTGTTGTCGGAATGCTTACAACACGCTTCTCGGAAATATCAATCATAAACTGCCGTAACAACACATTCACCATCCGGGAAAAAAGTAATCCTGCTCCCCTCACTGTCAACTACCATTCCTCCCTCAACCTGCCAATGGTCAAATACTTCTCCATCGGCGGGCCGGGCCGTAACCGTCACCGGGACTTCCCTGAAATACAGGCCATTGTATTCACCCGTCTTTTCCAGATTGCTGTTGTTTAATGTAAAAGACCCCTTGGAAATATCCGGCTGTACCACTGTTACCGACACACAATCCGATAAGTCGAAGCCTCTTTTTATCTGTTCGGGAAACACCTCATATCTTCCGGTAAACCACTGTTCAACCCCGTCTATGCAATCACTTACATATTTATTCGGATCCATAAACCTTGCAATACTCTCAGGTCCAAAGCGTATTAAAGAATAAGGAACAAGAAGCCCGTACTGAGCCCTGTATTTCTCAATAGCCTCGCTCACCCTGGATTTTTCAAAGTCAAGATTTCGCATATCACACAAATCGGTTATAAACATATCACGGAATTCATTATTGGCAAGCAATGCTCCAAGAAGCCTGCTTCCGGTAGCAGTATTGTTCTCATCGCAGGCCGCTCCCATGATATCTTCATTTACACCCACATCCTCATATATTCCGGATGAGTAATCCGTGTCAAAGCACATCATGCGCCATTTGCCGTCACCGCACGGATGCATCTTATCTATACGGCGTACACGCCACATTTCCCAGTTATTATCATTCACAAATATACTGTCTTTATTACAAATATAGATGTTCAGTGCACAGTAGGAAGCGAAGCTTTCCATATCAAGCATATCACACGCCACGCTGTAATTGGCGGGTATGCTCATATCGTTTCCCATTATGAACTCTTCCATTTCGTAAAAAGATGGCATATCCTCCTCGAAGCCCTCTTCGATCTTTCCGTTTTTTACTATTATTACATTATCCTCTGATATTCCGTAATTGTACTCAATATATTCCCCACTGTAATCTTCAACAAGGGTATAACATCCCCAGTATTCTCCGTTTATAAACACAACCACGGGCTCGCTGTCCTGAGTCTCGAAATTCCGTGTACTTACCATTTCCTGGATAAACGGATCCCTGATCTTACCGTAATCGCAGTCATTACCGCCGTTTCTTAATATAAATGATCTGTATTTACTGACTTCTCCCGTTCCGTCCGAACGCAGATTGCCAGGTATCAGGTCATAATCAATATATTTGCTTCCGTATTTCTTACGGCATTTAAGCCTGAAGCTCTTCTGGGAATTGCTCCTGCTGGCTCCGCCCATTATACGCATCCCCACATCAGAGACAAATCCGGCACTGCCATCACCCGGCATATATTCCACAGTTGCGGGTCTCTCCCATTCATTGCCCCTGTTTGAAAAATTGCCTATGGGTTCATCAGCCGTTGCAGCATCATTGACCGTTGTTGCATCATCGGCCGCTGCATGACCATCATTATCACCTGCCAGCCATTCATCATAGGTCTTACCCAATACGTATATGCCATCCTCATAAGAGAACAGATTGTCGGCATCAGTATACAATGATATGACCGGAGCCGGACCAAATGCTGCCACTCTGTCTATCCCTATGAAATATGTTCCGCTCGCAACCTTGCTTGTCCTTCCGTCCGGCAGTACGGCAACCGCGCGGATCACGTTTCCCTTGATCACGGAAACACCGGGGATGTAATCCTCATTGGGATTTATGCCCGTAATGGCACTGAGGTAATTGGAATAGCCGCTTCTGTTGTCGAGCACAAATCCACCGGTATACGGTTCCGAATCCTCTGTGGGCACAGATCCATCGAAGGTACAGTATATCTGTGCACCCGGATCGGGATAACTTATCGTAAGTTCAAACGGTCCCGCATAGAATCCGCTGCTTATATTGAATATCGGAGCATCTTCCTGCAGTGTTGTCTCCGCCGTTCTGACCGCTGCTCTTTCCTTCAGATACCCGTTTATCCCTACCAGCAGTACACAGAGTATGAGTACCACCGGAATACCTATGACCGAAGCAGCGATCAAGCGTTTATTGCTTTTGATCTTAATCATTAAATGATACTTTGTCTCCTTAATTTCATATGATATTGCAACCATTCGAAACAGACTCGAAATACTTCGTATTTTCCCGGTTTTGGAGCAGATCGGGATAATGTTTCTCCCACGCGTGCACTGCATAAGGTACATTTCCCTTATCCATCTCATCCTTCATATTGGTCTCAAGAGCGAAGGCGGAAGCCTCCTCCACAGTTGCCGCTCTGTATTTATCAGCCGGATCCAGTGCAAACCATGAAAAGAACATATCCTCGTTGAATCTCCAGTAGAAATCTATGAGATTCCGCTTCCGTTCCAGAAGATTAAGCGAATGTAATACATGTCTCAGTGAAAAGCCTCCGTTTCCAACCTTTACATCTTCCGGGCGTTTCACCACCCTGAGCTTAAAGAAATCCTTAATACCGTACGGTTTGGCGAAAGGACCTTCCGGCCACGGTGCTCCCCAGTAATCGTATGCCTTTTCTCTTGATACTGAAAGAAATTCCTCCAATGTATGATCCGTATTTAGTATATATGTGTCCGTCTGTGCGATCAGCATATACTCATAGTCGAGAAATGCTCTGTAGAACTCCTGTGAAAGAAGAAGCCTGCTGTATGTTTTATTTGATTTAAAATACTTCTTCCTGAACGGTTTGAAATGGATATGATCATTAAACAGATCCGCTATATTAGTATCTTTTTTATTTTTGATCTCCTCACTGAATACGTCGATGATCAGTTCCTCATAAGCCGACGTATCCATCAAAAACGGATGCACAAAGAAGATATCGTAATCCTTAAGCACTTCCGTGTTCCTGCGGATTGATATCTTCTCGTTATCTGTCGGTATTGTATTGTATATCGGTATTATTATGCAGCAGGGTTTCATTGGATAATAATAACATATTTTTGTATATAATTCTATGATTGAATTAGAAACTGTCGCCGCTCATATCCGGCTGTCGCCGCCAGGCTTATTCGCTTCACTCCGTTCCGCTCATATCCGGCTGTCGCCGGATTAAATAAGAGAGACACCCGCATCTTGCGTGCGAGCACGCGATACGGGGTGTCTCTCTTATTTAGCCTGGCTCGTAGCTACGCTTACATCATCCCGCCCATGCCGGCGCCTGCGGGCATTGCGGGGGTGTCTTCCTTGATGTTGGCTACTACCGATTCGGTTGTAAGGAAGGTTGATGCTACGCTGGTTGCGTTCTGGAGTGCGGAACGGGTAACCTTAACGGGATCAAGTATTCCCTGCTTAACCATATCCACATACTCACCCGACAGAGCATCGAAGCCCATACCATCCTTGCTTTCCTTAACCTTGTTAATGATAACAGCACCTTCCAGTCCTGCGTTTCCTG
Source organism: uncultured Lachnospiraceae bacterium (assembly GCA_946623875.1). Taxonomy (GTDB): domain Bacteria; phylum Bacillota; class Clostridia; order Lachnospirales; family Lachnospiraceae; genus UBA2868. The sequence continues at coordinate 14,890 of CAMORO010000008.1, forward strand.
CTATATGATACAGAGGAGCTTCCAGAGCCTTCATAACGATGTTGGCACCTGTCTTCTCATCACCTGTAAGTGTCTCGGCAAGCTTGGCCACCTGCTTCTGTGCGTGAATGTATGCTGATCCGCCGCCTGCTATGATGCCTTCCTCTACTGCAGCTCTTGTAGCTGCAAGTGCATCTTCCATACGAAGCTTGGCTTCCTTCATCTCAGTCTCTGTTGCAGCACCAACACGAATAACTGCTACGCCGCCTGCAAGCTTTGCAAGCCTCTCCTGAAGCTTCTCACGGTCGAAGTCCGAAGTGGTCTCCTCGATCTGCATCTTGATCTGGCTGATACGTGCATCGATCGCCTTCTTGTCGCCTTCACCGTCAACGATGACTGTGTTCTCCTTCTGAACCTTAACTGATTTGGCACGTCCAAGCTGGTCAAGTGTTGTCTCCTTAAGGTCAAGACCAAGATCATCTGAGATAACCTGACCGCCTGTAAGGATTGCGATATCTTCAAGCATAGCCTTTCTTCTGTCGCCGTAACCGGGAGCCTTAACACCTACTACCTGGAAGGTTCCGCGAAGCTTGTTAACGATAAGTGTTGTAAGAGCCTCACCCTCGATATCCTCAGCGATTATAAGAAGCTTGCTTCCCGACTGAACGATCTGCTCAAGCAAAGGAAGTATATCCTGAATGTTTGATATCTTCTTGTCTGTGATAAGGATGTAAGGATTCTCAAGATTAGCCTCCATCTTATCCATATCTGTTGCCATGTATGCCGAAATATAACCACGGTCGAACTGCATACCTTCTACAAGGTCGAGCTCTGTGAGCATGGTCTTTGATTCCTCGATGGTGATAACACCGTCGCCCGAAACCTTCTCCATAGCGTCTGCTACCATGTTTCCTACTTCATCATCGCCTGCCGAAATAGCTGCTACTCTGGCGATATGCTCCTTGCCGTTTACCTTGCTTGACATCTTTGCGATCGCATCAACGGCTTCCTTGGTAGCCTTCTTCATACCCTTTCTCATAATGATGGGATTGGCGCCTGCTGCCAGGTTCTTCATACCTTCATCTATCATTGCCTGTGCAAGAACGGTAGCTGTTGTGGTTCCGTCACCTGCTGCATCATTGGTCTTGGTTGCCACTTCCTTAACAAGCTGGGCACCCATGTTCTCGAATGCATCCTCAAGCTCTATTTCCTTGGCAATGGTAACACCGTCATTTGTGATAAGGGGAGCGCCGTAGCTCTTGTCAAGTACTACATTTCTTCCCTTGGGACCGAGTGTTACTCTTACTGTATTTGCAAGCTTATCAACGCCTGCTACCAGGGCCTCGCGGGCCTCTGCTCCGTATTTGATCTCTTTAGCCATTTCTGTTACCTCCTAAAATACTGATAAATTACACTCATTCGTTTTTCTCAGAGTGAACCTTACTCAACAACAGCCAGAATATCCGACTGCTTAACTATGATGAATTCCTCATCCTCAAGCTTCACATCTGTTCCCGAATACTTGGAATAGATAACCTGCTGTCCAACCTTAACTTCCATCTTTACTTCCTTGCCGTCAACAACGGTTCCGGGGCCTACGGCAATAACTTCAGCCTGCTGCGGCTTCTCCTTATTCTGTCCCGGCAAAACGATGCCCGATTTGGTTGTTTCCTCAGCTTCAAGCTGCTTAAGTACTACTCTGTCGCCCAATGGTACTAACTTCATTGTAACTCGCCTCCTATTAGAATAAATTATTATTAGCTTTTCTTGTTTTGTTAGCACTCAAATCAATGGAGTGCTAACACATGTATTATAATAATCCGATTGAGCAAGATTGTCAACTAACAATTTAGTTTTTTATATCATTATTTTTTTTCGGCCATCTGACTATAAAAGGAAGCCATCTGTTTATAAACATGACTATAGGGATCTCAACGATCAGAATGATGATGAGCATGATCACATCATCAACATATCTGTATATACCCGGCATATATTTCATATACAGACCGCATATCGTCGAAAGTACGGGCAGCGGATTGTGAGTGGCCATCATCGTAAGTGAATTCTTCCCGAAAAACTCAAGCGGCCTGCACTTTATATCCAGAGCTTCCCCCAGATACAGAATGGCAGCCGACGTCAGTATTCCGGTCAGATACTGCAGAGGCAGACTCACTATCCTGACAAAGGCATAGTCCACGAAATGATTGGGCTGTGCGATCGGAAAATCAATGATAAGCCAGATGATACATACAGTCACCACTGTCTTCCTGTTAAGTGCCAACAGCTTATCCTTATATTCAAAATAGAAGTATCCGGCATATATAAAAACGGCTGACATAAGAATTCTGGTAAACTTAACAAAGGTAAACCATCCGTTAGAATATTCCTCAATCACACCATAATGGAGCACGCAGTAACATACGAGGCTTAATACCGTTACAAATATAAAACCGGCCCATTCGCCGATCAGTCCCTTTCTGTAGGAACTGCCGGTCTCTTCACGCTTACCCTCATCCGATCCGTTTCTTCTTCCGAAATATCTTAACAGCAGCACACATATGACCTCTGCGAAAAACAGGGTGGGCATAAACCACAGCGCATCATATCCCGACAGGGTAAACGTACTCTTTACTATTTCCATTATGTTGGAGAAGCTGCCCTGTCTGAATACAATCCTCATTAAAAGATAATACAGGATTATCAGACAACTGAAAGAGAAAAACGGATACAACACACCCTTCATCCTTTTGACAATGATCTGAATAAAGCTTTCATTCCTCCATCTGTCCAGGTAATTCAGCAATGCTCCGGATACGAAAAAGAATATAGCCATGCAGAAGGATCCAATCCACGAACACAGAGGATTGTCGCCGGTATCCACATGAGCAAGTATAACAACAACGATACCGATGCCGCGCGCTATATCAAGATAATTCAGTTTCTGCTTATGTTCCGCCATTTTATTCCCTCTCAATTATTGTGAACGAATTAAATTCGTTTATATGATCCCGTTCAGTTCCTGATACATCCTCTTGGCATAGCTGTCCGTCATGCCACATACATAATCCATGACCATCAGAAGCCTGAGGTACAGCTTATGCGCCTCATCCTTACCCTCAGAATACTTAAAATAAATCCGCAGATAATTCTCCGACATGAGCATTGTAAGCTTTTCTCTTAGTGCTGTCTTATTTGCTTTCCAAAATGGCGTATCATAATATACAAAGGCATCGGTGAATCTGTCCAGCAGAAAATCAAATATTGAAGAAGCAGCCACCTCCAGCTTAAGTATCGGCTTACTTATAAATACATATCTGTATGCAATATCCGACAAAGCAGCAACCAGTCCCGAGCCTGCGGATGCACCAAGAAGATCATCATTAAAGGTTCCGTTCATGATGCTTTCATAATTGTTTATAAACGCATCCGTCGCACTGCTGATAAAAAGTCCCTGCACCCTTACTATCCAGTTCTGTACCGCATACAGATCCGGATTCCCATAGCCGTTATCCAGGGCACGGTTGAAGTATTTTTCAAGCATCCTTGATGCATTTATAAGGAAGCCTGTTTCTTCTTCAACACTGTCATCCTCTGCTGCCTTTGATATCTCTTTTGTGTATTTGTCAAGTTCTTCCTTCAAAAGCCTGTAATTAAGATTGCCTTTCTTTACCGCATCTTCAATATCCGCAGTGTTGTAGGCAATATCATCGGCCGCCTCAAGCAGATAGGTGAGAGGATGCCGGCATCCGTTAAGCCCGCAGGAACGCTCCACATCATCGAAATTATCCTTATCCGCATAGAAATATCCCATCTTCTTGTGAATGACCTTTCTGTTTGGATCATTCCTGTCATAATCAATTTCAAGCGACGAGCCCGGGTACTTGATCATCGTTGCCAGCAGAGCCTTGGTAAGGTTCATTCCATGCTCGTCAACAAGGAAATGAAGCTTGGTCACCACCCTGAATGCCTGAGTATTACCCTCAAAATGATAGAAATCATTCAGCATCTGTTCATTCAATACAGAAGTCAGCTCAACTCCGTTATAATCAATTCTTTCAAGGTTCTTCCGAAACCAGTCCTGAATGGCACTCTCGCCGAAATGTCCAAACGCCGGATTTCCTATGTCATGTATGAGTCCTGCGCACTGTAAAACATCACAGATATCCGCCTTGGTCCTTTCGGTAAAGTCATCTGCCAGGCCTTCATTTATTATCCGTGCACCGACACTCTGACCGAGCGACTTGGCAAAAGATGAAACCTCGAGCGAATGAGTCAGCCTTGTCCTTATGAAGTCACTGTTATCAAGCGGAAACACCTGAGTCTTATCCTGCAGCCTCCGAAATGACGGAGATGAGATTATCCTGTGATAATCCTTCTCGAATTCGGTTCTCAGATCGGAAGAACCACCCGGTTTTGTATATTGTCTCAGCCTTTCCTGACACATTAATTCAGTCCAGTTCATATCATTTCTCCGTTTTATCAAAAAATCCGCCAAACGGCGGATTTTTGAAACCTTTATTACCTAAACCTCTTAGCCCTTGTAACTTTGATCGAACAGATTGTATTTAAGAATACAGTAGATCGCCCTGAAGCCATCCTTTACCCCTATCTTCTTACCCTCATTATAGGTTCTGGGATAGTAAGAGATAGGAACCTCATATATCTTGCAGTGCTTCTTGGCAATCTTCGCGGTTATCTCCGGTTCAAAACCGAACCTGTTCTCCACGATCGGTATGCTCTGTATGACCTCGCGTCTGAACATCTTATAGCAGGTTTCCATATCTGTAAGAGCAAGATCCGAAAAGAGATTGGACATAAACGTAAGGAACTTGTTCCCAGCGCTGTGATAAAACCTCTTGATCATATACTTCTCGCTTCTTGCATAACGGCTTCCGTATACAACATCCGCATCTCCCCTTCCCGAAACAAAGGGTTCGATAAGCACATTATAATCCTTGGGATCATATTCACTGTCCGCATCCTGTACAACTACCAGATCACCTGTTGCCGCCTGAAAGCCGTGCCTTAAGGCAGCACCCTTCCCCATGTTCTTCTTGTGATACAGCACCTTGTCAACCGTCTTGCCTATTTCAGTCTGAAGCATTTCCCTCGTGCCGTCAGTCGAATAGTCATCCACTATTATTATCTCGATATTCTTAACGCCGCTATCTTTAACATCTGAGATTATCTTCTCAAGAGTATTCCTCTCGTTATAACACGGAATGACCACAGATAATTTAAGGGTTTCCTTATCCAGTTTCATATTTGTCTTCCTTTATATTCTTTTATCATAACTATCAGGGCTTGATATTGATCGAGATAGTGGTCTCGTTCACATTTGCCTCTATATCTCTTGTTACGGGTTCAGCCCATGCAGGATTGCTGATGGTCAGCGTATACATGCATGGTAACAGCGGGGCTATATCCGCGCTCTGTCCCGCATTTACCTCCTGATCCGTGAAGCCCGACAGAGAGATCGTCGTTCCGTCATACCCCATATTTACCACAAACTTGATCAGTGGGAACTTTACCAGAAAAACGCCTTCCTCCTGCGCTGAATACTTATCATTCGCTAGTTCCGATAAAAGTGCGGATCTTTTATCCGAATTGGTGGACATATAGGTAACAAAATGATCTACAACCGACTGCGGATAACCTTTAATACTTCCGCTGTCATCGGCATAACCTATCTTACTTCCCACAAATGCAGTATCACCTGCTGCGATCGCCTTTTCCAGTTGAGTCAGCAGCTCATTGTATGATTCAGCCTGAGTATATCCGTCCACACCGGCACCGCTGTCAAGGACCATGGTTGCTCCCGAAGTTGTGCCTTCCGAAGCACCGCCGCCCGGAGCTCCTGCTGCCGATCCGCTTCCGTCCGCCTCTCCTGTATCTGATGCTGCATCATCACCGGTCTCACCGGACTGCTCACCGGCCGCCTTGGGAGGCGCGGGTAACTCGCTGCCATCCTCATCAAGTGCAGCTCCTGCCGGTTTACTCAGTTTACCCTGTACCGCATTGTCGTAAACATCCTTAAAAAGACCGTTATATGTCACCATTTCCTTGGGGATCACATATACTTTGCTTTTTCCTTTATGTGCAGTTCCGTATGCGATCACCGATATAAGAAGACATATAACAAGTATTCCGCCGAAAACGTATGCATTCACACCGGACAGACTCTCCACGAGTCCCTGAGGTACTCCGATGGACATTCCCGCTCCTGTCCTCCGGTCAGATGATCCGTTCCTCTCCTCAAACAGTCTGTTTCCACGTTTTCCGGTTTCTCTTTCATCCGGTTCATCCGGAACAGGCTTTCTGTTCAGAACGCTGTTTCGGCCGGCCGGTCTGCTTCGCATCTGCATATCCGGATCACGTCTCGCTGCACCCGCATCGGACCTGCCCTGCATGTTGTAACCCTGAGGTCCCTGTCCCTGAGGTTCTCTGAACGGAGGCATCCCCTGTCCCGGTTTCATATTGTTTACGGATCTTCCCTGCTGGCCGGGTCCCTGTTGATTAAAGCCCTGTCCTCCTGATCCCTGTATACCTCGTCCGGGATATCCCTGCATCGGCATTCCGTTCTGTCCCGGCATCATTCCCTGTACGCGCGGCATCTGCCCCGGATTCGCATTCTGCCCGGGCATGCCCTGCATCGGCATCCCCTGTCCGCGCGGCATTCCTCCGGCAGGCATTCCGCCAACAGGCATTCCTCCGGTGGGCGTTCCGTTCGGTTGTCTTCCTTGCATGTTGTAACCCTGAGGTCCCTGTCCCTGTGGATTTCTGAGCGGTGGCATCCCCTGCCCCGGCATCATTCCCTGACCGGACATCCCCTGTCCTGGCATCATTCCATGCCCCTGCATCCTCTGTCCCGGATTTACATTAGGTCCGGACATGCCCTGCATTGGCATCCCACGCCCCTGCATACCCTGTGCATTTCCTTCATTTCCATTGTTGTAATCCATAATGTTCTCCCACAACCCCTTATACACAACAACAAACCGTAACTCCAAAGTTAAGCTGTCTTTGTCGTTCACTATACAATCAATCTATCATATCTTAACATAAAAGACGGGAAAAATACAGATATTTCATCATTAATGACAGATTTTTTTACAAGATATTGTATCAGTCGGCCTGTTTAAGCCTGAATCCATCCCTTATCTTGTTGCCTCTGCGTTCTATCCCGTCAAGATTGCTGCCGTACAGGATTGCAGGAAAATCATGATACCATATCTGTTCTCCATCTGTTTCAGGATAGTATATCGTGATTCCTTCCCACTCCCTTCTGACTGATTTCGCTTCCGGATAATCCTTCTGAACGATCAGCGCTCCATCTATGCCTATATCAAGAAAATAATGAGCATCATCACTTGCAAACATGTAAATTCCCTTGAGCATGTCGAAGCATACAAAGACAAGTACCGTCAATCCGATACACCATTTATACATGACTTTGCTGTTCCGTTTTATCAGGTTAGTCAAAAGGAAAGTAATAACTCCCGCCGAAAACAAAGGAAGAAGCAGTATATATCCGTATCCAAACCGGTTCGAAGGCGCCGACAGCATAAAGAAGCCGTAACTCACCAACAGTATCGTTCCGAAATAAACATAATTCCAATACTGTGACATCCCCTCAGTCCCGGATAACTGTCCGGCATTTTTTGAAGTAAGGCGCATACGCAATCCGTAAACACAGCTCACAACCATTATTCCTGCCATTATCGCAGCGCCGGTAAAAGAGGTTTTTGACAGATACCTGTTGGCCGCTCCCTGCTCACTCCACCATACAGGAAACCACTCATTTATTTTCTGGTCTATGAGTGCCGTATCCTTCGTATACCTTGCCCATACAACTATCTCATCCGCCTCATGCCTTGCACCCTCCACAGGTACCTTCCAATCCACACCGAACAGATCGACAGAAGGCATCGGATATACCAGCCAGCCCGATATGATGATATTTCTGATAAAATACGGGAGTATGAGTATCAGTCCCATAACGATATAGGCTGATATTGCCCTGATCTTCTTTTCGCGGATGAGCGTAACCGCCGGTTTGATCACAAGCAGAGCCAGTACTCCCACACTAAGCTTGACCGACACAAGAAATACCGCCATAACACACAGAAGCGCATAGCCTTCCATGTCTTTATAAGCCGTACCGTTTTCTGCTTCCTCTTCGATCATCTCCACCCATCTTATGCACAGCCATATAATAAGCCATATAACACCGTGATCCGTTGACGGCGAGATTATCTCCACAGCAGTAATAATGAAATAGATGAAGGGAACAGGATACAGGAAATCACTTACCCTGAGTCCCTTATTCATGATCCCCGAACCCTCAGACTTAACAAAATGTCCAAACCACCCGTTCAGTGAATACAGCATTACAAACACCGCCAGAAAACCCGAAACCGTATGCATCGACCTTCCCAAAAAGTGCATGCTGTACAGAGCGCACAGGCAGAAATACGAGCTGTTAAATCCGAGTCTTGTCTGCATATGTGCAAGCCCCTTCACAACACCGAAGCTCTCGATCCAGTGAATGCTCTGCGCGTGATACGTTCCGGTATCATATGCAAACCTGCCGCATGACGTGAAATATGCACATACAATAATGATAAGTACGGCAAACGCTGTATGTATCACTCCCGATACCACCGCATTTTCCCTCCGTCCCAATGGACTACTGTCATGTGCATCTGCCACAGGAAACAGCGAATTGCGCAGAATATCCCTGACCGTGCTCCGTTTACAGACAATGATAAGAATGCATGCCGCGACAAGAAATACATTTGCCGAAAGTCCCACACCGGCGATCAGGCTGAAGTACCCGGCATAAGCCGTAAGCACACAAATACCGCACGCTATACAGCTACCTGCTTTAATATCTTTGATCCCTGTATCCGTATTTACTTTATTTCCCGTGATTGTTCTTATCTTATCAAGGACAAAAGATCCGATGAGAAAAGACGTGATAAGAATATATGACCAGTTAAGAATTACAGAAACCATTTATTTCCCTTCACCACCACTTATCTTACTCTTTCAGAATAGTCATTTCCCGCCGCAACGATCTGCCCGTACTTCTTATACAGACTGTTGAGCAGCAGAAGCAAAGGCATACAGACACACAGCATATTGACAATGGTAATACCGCAGAATTTCACTCCGTCAAGCATAGTGGTCCTAAGATCCCACGACCTTACATAGAAGTCAAACAGCGGATCTATACACACCCATGCCAACACTGCAACTACCGTTTCCACGACTGCATAATCTGCAAGACGTATTCCCTTAAACCTGCCATCACGCACCATGAATTTATCTGCGTAATGTCCTGTCGCCACACCCGAAAAAACCAGAAGCAGCATTGCCGTATCGGTATTTCTTCCTCCATTCGCCATATTGATAACAAGAAAAGCCGCCAGTGGTATCACCAGACCCGCTACAGTTCCGTACACTGCAGCGATCACAACTACCACTATGGCAAATATCTGGATCAGCCATATATCCGGCAAGGCAGTATATTCAGTTAATCCAAAGTAGGATATCACGATCAGTATTGTTCCCAATACGATCGCAGCTACTGTTTCAGTATCAAACCTGTTTTTCATAACTCTCCTGTTAAAGTTTATCGATCCGTAGCCGTAAAGCACAGACTCCGAATACCGTTTCCCTAAATCCGGGCATAATACCGGGCAATAATAGATATCAATTATATAGTATCGAAAAATCACATTCCTTGCAAGCGTCTCAAAAGAATGGATTTCTAACCTCCCATTGTCCACGGGATGTTCACCGTCCGGTTATGCCTTGTAGAATAGATGATAAGCTCCCCTATCTCCCTGTCGGTCATTGCCGACAGCGCCCTTGCATAATACTCAAGCTGGACGTGATAGCGTTCCGCCAGCTCTTCGGCATCATCCACTCTGTCCGTTTTGTAATCCACGATAACTATCTTATCATCTTCAATAAAATACGCATCTATGATGCCCTGAATGAGCAATCCGTCAAAGCTGAACATAAACGGCTGTTCCCTGTAAAGAAGACCTTCCGCATCGGCACGCTTCATACGCAAAGCAAGATCACTGTTTACAAATCCTCTGATCTCATGAAGCTTAACACAGTCAATGAGATCATCCTCCATAAGTCCCTGCTGTCTGACATATTCAAGGAAGGCGCGTATGTCTTCTTCAGCAGTACCCCTGCTGTAATCCCATATCTCAAACACACGGTGTACCGCCGTACCATGGAGAGTTGCAGGTATCTCCTTATCCTGCTCTCTTATAAAATCAGGAATATATGGCTTTATCTCATCTCTGTCAGATACGTATCCGGAACCCTTCGCAGCGGCCGCCAATGCTTTCTCATCCACTTCAAGACCACCGGCAGGTATTTCCTTATCCTCCGCGATCTCATGCATGCTCCGCCTCTTAAGCTCCGTAACCGATACCTTTTCATACTGTTTCTTTTCATTCTCATAAGGGTAGCTGAAGCTTAGCCTGTCAAGAAGCATGTCCGTATATTCATCCTGCCCTCTGAGACTCTCATATACCGGTTTTTCACCGGCTTCATATTGAACCTTAAGCTTAGAGAACAGCTCAGCCTTCACCGTCTCAAGATCCACAGTCTCCTTTATCGCAGTATCAACCATATCCACAGCCGAAACGGTGTTGATCATATATGACTTCAGTCCGGCGTTGTTAAGTCCGTAGAGAATAAGATCAAGATATGAACAACATTTGCCAAGGCCTGCGTCAAACTTAAGAGAATCTTCGAAATCCTTAACGACTCCGGTCATGATAAGCTTCTCCTTAGCCCTGGTCATTGCAACGTACAGCACACGCTCTTCTTCCGCAAGTGTTTCATACTGCTTCTTCTTAGCCACTGCACTCTTTATCCCTGTCATACGCCTGACCCTCAGCTTAGGATCAACATATTCCATACCTATTCCCAGATCTATGTCCGGAATGATCGCAGCTCTTACATCCATCAGATTGTATTTCTTATGGATCCCCGCAACAAAGCATACCGGAAACTCCAGTCCCTTGCTCTTGTGTATGGTCATTATACGTACGGTATCATCATTCTCATCAAGGACATTGGCCTCTCCGAAATCAATATCATATTTCCTCAGCGTTTCAATATATCTGATAAAGTGGAACAATCCCTTGTAACTGAGTTTACCATAGTCATCCGCCTTCTTCAGGAGCATGTTAAGGTTGGCCCTCTTACGTTTCCCGTCCGGCATCGCGGACACATAGGTTCCGTAACCGCCGTCAATTATTTCAAGGAGCAGTTCATATACCCCGGTATATCTGACCTTGGCACGAAGTTCATTATACTTTCCAAGGAATTGAGCCGCCTTTTTATTAAGTTCCCCTTTATCTTCACATGCATGTTCCTCTGTTCCTGCCCCTGTTTCCTTTTGTGCATCTTCCGTATTTACGCTGTCGACAACCTTCCCGCCTGCTGCCATCTTAAGAGAATCATACAGATAGCCGGCAGGGTACCCGGTTCGTAATACAGCCATTTCTTCATCCGAAAATCCACCGAAAACGGAATGCAGGACTGCCGCGATCTTTATGTCCTGAAGAGGATTGTCCAGGATTGCAAGATAGTCAAGCAGTACCGACACCTCCATGGCAGAAAAATATCCCGTCTGGCTCATTACATGAACAGGGATACCTTCAGCCGCAAGTATCTTTTTGAATTTCTCGTCCCATCCTTTGGCAGATCTTAGCAGTATTACAATATCGGAATACCGAATATGCCTCATTTCACCATCGCAGACCATCTGTTCCCGCATCAGTTCCTTAATACGTCCGGCGATAGCCTTAGCTTCAAGCTCACGACTGTCTATACCCTCCTGAGCACCCACCAGGAGCAGCTCGGTCTTCTCCTGTTTATCACTTGTTTCGGGATATTGCGCGCCCGGATGCAGTGCTGCCGCACTGTCATAATCTATACCGCCGAATTCCTTACTCATGATCTGTGCAAACAGTTCATTAACTGATGTAAGTACCGATGCGCGGCTTCTGAAATTGGTGCTTAAGTCTATACGCCGGTTACAGGTTCTTTCACCCGGCTCCAAATTACGGTCAACGTCCTTTCCTGTCTCAGGTCCGTCATTTGCGCTTCCTGAGGAAAATGAATTGTATTTCTCCATAAACAACTGCGGTCTTGCAAGGCGGAAGCTGTAGATACTCTGCCTGACATCCCCAACCATAAAGAGGTTGTTACCGCGCGCAATGTACTTAAGCAGCTCTTCCTGAACCAGATTGCTGTCCTGATACTCATCAACATATATCTCCTCAAAGTACTCCCTGTACTCCTTTGCCGTGCTTCCGTCCTCGGCCGACAATATATCGATGCACATATGTTCAAGGTCGGCAAAATCAACTATAAGCCTGTCTCTCTTTGAAAGAGCATACCGGTCCATGAATTCGCTCGTAAGCCTTATGATCTCCGAAGCAACGGGTGCACAGGCATGTATCCTTTCAAGGTTCTCCTCAAGCGTAAGCCGGAACTCACCCGATGCCAGGCCGCTTACTGCCTTCTTATACCCCTCCCTGAGCTTCTTTACCCTGTCCTGTATATCCGGATCAACATAAGGACCGCCCTTCTTCGCTCTTCCAAGCTTGGGAAACGGCTCCCTCATAAGCGATGATCTCAGTCCCTCATAGGTGTTGTTATCATACATATCGGTGAGCAGCTCAATATCTTTCCCGACAGCCTCAGCATACATATACGGACCGTCGGCCTGCGTACACAATTCATATGCTCTTTGTGCGATATCCATCGCTTCACTAATGATATATTTCGAATTATCTATCAGCTCTTTCACCCATCCGTCTGAAACAGCCGGATCATCTGAGGTTCCTTCATCCTGACCGGTATATACTTCCTCACACTTCTTAAGCCATTCCTTCGGTTCAGGATAGCTCATCGCAAAATCATACAGCCTGTCTATCATGTCCGCAACCGCATCATCACTCTTTCCGGCCGCAATACATTCCGTCATATTAATAAAGCTGTCACTGCCTTCTTCATATGCGGCTTCCAAAACCTCCGTCAAAACATCCTGTTTAAGAAGCTTGCATTCTCCTTCATCCGCAACACGGAAGCCGGGATCTATACCTATCTCCTGAAAATGATTACGGATCACATTAAGACAGAAGCCGTGAATGGTTGATATCTGCGCATTATGTACAAGGGTGGACTGGCGTACAAGATGCCTGTTGAGCGGCTCCACAGCACGCTTCTCATCTATTGCCTTCAGTATCTTCTCACGCATCTGATCAGCTGCCGCCTTGGTAAAGGTCATGACAAGAAGCCTGTCGATATCGACGGGATCGTTACTGTCAAGCACCCTCCTTATAATACGCTCTACCAGTACGGTAGTCTTACCCGAACCGGCTGCAGCCGATACCAGAAGGTTCTCATTCCTTGATTCAATTGCCTGTAACTGTTCTTCTGTAAATGCCATTTTCAATACAATGAATATGATTCTATCGAATCACTCGCCTTAATAACCACTACATCATCAACGATCGCAACAGATCCCGCATCCGGATAAAGGGGCATTTCCCTGACGGCAGGTTTATCGGAAATGACCTGTAATCTTTCTTTTTCCTCGATCACATCCGGTGTGAAACCCAGATAACAGAACCATATCATTACCCTGTTCTTGTAATTGATATTGGTTTCCCATTTGCCACCTATATTGAAATGATACTCCATTAACGATCCTGCTTTGTTGGTACTGTCATCAAATTCTCCCAATATTGCAACCGGCATATCCTGATCATACCCGTCAAGACTCTTGATCTGTGTCATAAGCGTCTGAAAATATGCCATATCATGATAATGTGTATACTGTAAGCCCTGATAATTGGCGTTTGCATACCAGAAATATATGATGATGCACACTCCGACTGCCGCACATGATATGTACGACATTATATTTTTTATCAGTTCACCGAAAATAACAGGAGTTTCAGCAAACTTATCACACAGTACCATCGGATAAAGCAGTATAAATACCGCTGCGTAGACCATCAGTGTATATACTGCGCCGTCACCGAATGCCGAAAGGATGAAGATCAAAAATACTGCCACCGGAAGCATTAGGGTTCCCAAAAGAAACAGTATCCTTGTCTGAATTCTTTTATTCTTATCAGCCATATTGATCAGTGGTACAAGCATCGTTACACAGATAGCCACTGCATATATAAGCTTTACTGCATAAGAATAATTCAGTTCTAGTATATCCTGCCTTAAAGGCAGCGAAAAATACGCCCTGTAACAGCTTATAACGGAATATATCAGTTTCCCGACCGAAAGACTGCCCATGCTTCCCATGCCATGATAATCACTTAATTCTATTCCCAGTATCCGATTTACTGTTACGGTTATGAGCATATATAAGATCAGACTGATCAGGATGCAAAAACAGTACATGATCCCCCCGGAGAATATGTTCTTTAATTCTTCTTTATCCTGAAAACATCTGATCAGCGCATCGATCAATAATATACTTACAAACACTGCGGCATATGCCTGATATATTCCTGTCGCAAAGCTCATCAATAAAACTGATATGACCACACGGTATATTCGCCTGCTCCCCACAAAACAGCATTTGACAAGAATATATGAAGCGGCACATGAACACAGCAATGCCAACCCATAGTACTGTGCGGTAAACATAAAAAAATATGTAGATGTCACTGTAGGGAATACGGCACACATTCCTCCCAGCAGAAAACAAATGACCTTATCCTTTATTTCCAATGCCGCAACGACGAAACAGGCCGAAACAGATATCAGGAATAACATGATCAGTCCGTTAACCAGCGGAAAAGAAAACCATCCAAAAAAAAGACCATAAATTCTTGCACTCAGTTCCAGACCCCAACGACCGAGTGACAATGTCGCTCCGATCCCTCCGGGAGTCTGTCCGTATTCGTCATAATTGGGTATCTTATTTGTAAACTGATACAAATGTGCGCACAGTCCACACAACAGCGTCCCCAAAAAAGTGATCTTATAACGAATATCCAGTGCTTTATACAGTTTGAATACCTTCTTCTCAATCATTGTCATCCACTTCTCCCCTGCGAAATCATTACTTATCAATATCTTATCATATAACATCCCTATATTTTCGTTAGAATTCTATTCTATCACAGATCATGTCATTATTTAAGATTTTTATAACAACCCGGACATCAACCTGAAAGAACTTGAATTATTGTAAAAGAGTGTGTATATTTGATGATATGAATGGATACCGCAAGGAACTAAAGTATATAGTTGGCGATGATGTCCTTATGGATGTACGTAACCGCATAAGCGGAATCATGAAACCGGACAAACATCAGACGGGCGACAGTTATACTATAAGAAGCGTTTATTTTGACAGCCCCGATCTGACATGCTTCAGAGAAAACAAAGCCGGAGTTTCACCAAGAAATAAATATCGGATAAGAGCATATGACTGCTGTGAGGATCTTATAATTGCCGAGATCAAGACACGGAACGGGGATACTGTAAAAAAACTCAGTACCCGAATCCCCCGGGAACTGTTTGAAGCAATGATATTATATGATCAAAGCAAAGCCGGGGAGCTTCTGCTTCATGATCTGCATATACATGATGCAGCATATAATAAGGCAGATATTGACGGAAGCACCGAAGAAAACAAAGGCAGAACAGTTCTTGCCGGGTATCTGTCAAAATTAATGAATGAGCGGTATGCTCCCGCAACGATCGTCTGTTATGAAAGAAGTGCTTTTGTCTACGATATCTGCAACGTACGTATCACATTTGACAGGAACATCTTTGCCTCAAATGAGTATGAAAGATTCTTCGACAGTAACTTGACCGGACGACCGGCTCTGGATTCGGGACTCCACATACTCGAAATTAAATATGATGAATTCCTTCCCGAAGAGATAAAACGTGTCCTCGGAGGAATGAGGCTGACAAGGTGCAGCAATTCCAAATATGTCAAATGCATGGAGGTTTAGATGAGCTTTAAGGATGTTATCACAAACAGATTCATAACAGGATTTTCAGGCTCCGATATTACAGTAGCGGAAATCGTTCTGACTCTCGGAATCACATTTGTCATAGCGTTATATTTATTCGTTGTTTACAGATTTATAACTGAAAACGCATTCTATTCCAAGGATTACAATATTACCATGGTTGCTATGTCGCTTGTTACTGCGGGCATAATCATGGCGATGCAGTCAAGCCTTGTAATATCGCTCGGTATGGTGGGCGCATTATCAATTGTGAGATTCCGTACCGCGATCAAGGATCCCATGGATCTTCTCTTCCTGTTTTGGTCGATCGGAACAGGTATCATATGCGGAGCGGGACTGTATAAGGTTGCCGTCGTGGTTGCTGTTTGTGTTACTTTGGCTATAGCTCTGCTCAGGTTCATACCCGAGAGCAGAACCGGGAACATTTTATTTGTAGGACATCACGGAGATATCTCAACAGAAGACATCAAAAAGACAGTTGAACCGTTTGGCAGGATAATAAATGTCAGATCAGTAAACGTAACATCTACCGGTACAAATGCCGCGTTCGAGGTAAGGGTCAAAAACGCAGACGGCATGGTGTCCGCGATCAAAGCTTTATCCGGCGTGGACACGGTTTCACTCGTGGCTCATGACGGGGAATTCAGAGGTTAAACAGTGAACAGACGTATCACTTTGTTATGTATATCTGTTATTATAGGAGCCGCTGCTCTCGCAGGGGCTCTTTTATGCGAGGAGAAGAGCGAAAACAATGTGTACGGACAGACCGCCGGTTATACGGATGAACAGATTCTCACTTTACCGTATTTTGATCTTCTTGCCATCAGCAGTGAAAATCGCGGGCTGCCCTGTGATGTTGAAAGCTACAGTCTGGGTGACGGTTATATTCATCTTATACTTCCAAATAGCGTCAATGAAAGAAATGTAACGGTCTGCATCCGGGACATAAACGGTAATCTCCTTGCCAGACGTGTTTATGACTTCTCACACAAGGTAATGATCGGACCTTGGGAAGTTCTTCTTGAGCATCACCGTCTCCCGACGGTTTATTATGTTTCTGCTGACCCTGATGTTTACAATACCATGGTCTCTTCCGAAACAAAGGATATCACTTGCGAGGGCAAACTGTATCTGTGCGGAGGCGACGAAGGTATTTTAAATGCAGGATGGATAGGTGCATCACTTCATGGAAGGGGAGCATCAAGCTGGGAAGCATGCAATGATAAAAGGTCATTCAGTTTAAGACTTGATAAATCCATGAATCTTCTTGGTATGGGCAAGAACAGGAGTTGGAACCTTATCGGGAATGCATTTGATGTTTCACTTTTGCGCAATGTTGTTTTTAATCGCATTTCTGAAGAAGCCGGCATAGAATTTCAGCCCAATATGCAGAATGTCAACCTGTACGTTGACGGGAAATACCGGGGTGTATATACACTCACGACCAAAATGACCGTGGATAAAAACAGAATTGCAATGCGAAACGGTGATATGTTCTTCAGAAAGCAACCGGATGATCCCGTCCAGCCAATACCCTACTCATCTGAAACATGGGAGAATGCCGGAACAAATGAACCCGTTGCAGAGCTGATATTTCCTGAAAATGCCGGAGTCGGAGACTTAAAAAAGGCACAGGATGTTTTCCAACAGTTTGTCAATTCGGTTGAACATCCGAATTCTTATGATCTGTCAAAAATATGTGATATGAAATCGCTTGCGGCATATTACTGGATACAGGAAGTTTCAATGAACATAGACGCATGGGAGCGTGGGGTATATATGTTCTACCGTGAAAGCGATGGCCGGATGCATATGGGTCCGGTATGGGATATGGATCTGACTCTTGGTTCGCCTGTACCGAAGTCCGGAGTTTCATTTGATTCTCCTGAAGGTTGGAAAATTAGATACGTAGGATGGTATCCGCGTTTGTTCCAAAATGAAGAGTTCGCAAACGCGGTACGAGATATGTATTTTAATGGCGGGATCAGGGAATTATTTCGGGACGGGATAACATATTTTGAATCACAAAAAGAGAGCTTAGGCAACGATGGATATATGAATCACTTATTTTACGGACATGCCAATGATTGGAGTCCGGTTCTTGATCACGGTGATTCATATGATGAATATACCGACAATATGATCATGTTTTACAGAGACAGGATCGAATGGATAGATTCGGAAATGGAACGAGCAGAGTAAACGTACAATCTACTTAAAGCCTATCTTATTCCTCATGGCAGAGATCAACTCATCTGTACGTGTTCCTGCTTCCGCTTCACTGCTTTCTTCAACATTTGAAGTCTCAGTATCCGACATATCCTCAACAACCCCTTCACCCCTGTATCCACAGATACCGGAGTAATCGCAATAGGCACACGGCGATTTGTCCTTTTCCGATTTCCTGTGCGGCTCGGCCTTGATATTTCCATTAAGGATTTCCGTTCCCATCTCACCGATCTTGTGATGTACATATTCGGAAATTATACGGAACTCATCTGTACTCGCCACAGAACTTCCGTTGCCGAAATCCCCATCCTTTTTCAGCGCAACAGGGATAACGGTAGATCTGTCGGTAAAGTCACTGTCAATCAGCCTGTAGATCTTCGGATCGCTGTTCACCAGTCCTTTCATCTTAAGCTGCTTAAATATTTCTTCATTTATCTTGGACTCATCGGGATCATCTCCCGAATCATCCCTGATAACAGGATCATCCACATGATAATAAAATATCCCGGCGGGAACCGAATCATCACCAAGCATTTCCATTGCCGCATTTAAATAAACCACGAGCTGAAGATCAATTCCCATGTATACGGCAGAAAGATCAAATCCTTTATTACCCGACTTGTAATCTATGATCTTCACATAAACCGATTCCCCGTCCTTATATGTGTCAAGCCTGTCAATACGTCCGATAAGCCGTATCTTTTCTTCATCAGACACTTCTATGTTAAGGGACTTAAGATCGTTGTCCGAATTGAACGCCAATTCGAACGCATCCGGTTCAAAGCTTCCCTTTCCGAGCTGTTCGGTAAGCGTATTTACAGTCCTCCTTGTGATCCTCCTCATCCGGTTTATCGCATACTGTGTCCTGAACGAACCGTAGATCGCGCTGTAATCCCCTTTTGCTATACATCTCTGTATAGATTCATCTATTAATTCCTCCCTGTCATTTTCATCAACATTAAGCCAGGAAAGCTTTCTCTCCTTAAGTATCTGCGCATATTCCTTAAGCGTGTCATGGAACACCGAACCCATATCCTTAGCTTCAAAAGAGAAAAGCTCCCTCTGCTTCAGGGACAGACCGTACTTGAGGAAATGACTGTACGCACATGCCGCATATCTTTCAAGTCTCGTTATTGAGCACACCGGCTCACTGCCGTACAATGCCTTTGCCACTGCCCTGCTTATACTGTCATTCCTGTTTATATCCCTGTTCAAAAACGCACCGCGAAGCAATGTACCAAGCCTGTCCCTGCCTGTCATATCAAGTGCATATACATCAAACAGCTTAATGAATCTGTCATAAGGTTCATCCGTAACACCCGAAACAATATCCCTGACTTCCGTTGCCAGCCTCTCTTCTGTGCTGCTTAAGTTATATACCCTGTTCGTTGTTCCTTCATCCGGGATTTGAATTCTGATCCCGGGAAACATATGCATTACAGTTTTAACAAAGTACGAAGGATTGATCGATTTCCCGTCACCGTCAAGCTTTGAATATGAAATATACAATCTCCGCCTTGGCTTTGTAACCAGCATATAAAGATACAGTCTTTGTGTATAAGCCTTCATCCTGGCTGTCGGGGCAAGCTGTATCTCTCCCACTTCATTTGCATCCGTGGAACATGCCTGTCCTGCGCATCCTGCGGGCATTGAGTCCCCGGAAGGATCCATAAGGAATTCTCTCTCCATATCCGAAATGATTCCGCCGTTTCCGCCGTTCATCGGTATTATTCCATCATTTACTCCCATGAAAAACAGGGCCTTGATATCACGCAGTCTTGTTCTTGTTATATCGCCGACCTGCACATAATCATCCGAGGGCGGGATCACACCGGTTCTTATCTCGGCAAGTCCGGCATCAAGAAGCTGTGCAAATTCTTTAACCGAAATAACCTCTCCCGGCAGGAGTCTCACCATCTTATCAAGCAGATCACATATTTCCTCATACAGCTTACCGTATTCCCGGGCTCTTACGGCATCACCCTTCCCGGCAAAATCATCACTTAACATCTGCATCTTTTCCTGCAGTCTGTTAACCGCCATAAAACGGTAAAGTGCCGTTGCCGTTACTCTGACATCAATCCCTTCTTTTGCTTTCCCGTTTTTGCAAAGCTCATCGCAGAACGGGATTAGCGTGTCCGCAACATGTTTTCTTATATTATTAAGAGCCTCAAGCTCTGTTTCGCTCATTTCTCCCGGCTTCTTTACAAAGGCCGTTTCCCACTGTTTCCGGCCTTTTATGCCGAACTTAAGAACATAGTTCTCAAGCCGATCGATCGCTCCATACACACTGTCCGTATCTGCTATATTCTCACCCCGGGCAGTCCCGTTTATATCCCTCTTTTCATCCAAGCCGTAAACCAGTCCCGACCGTAGATATCTGAATATTGCCTCGTAACTGAAATCATCAATAATTATATCAAGCAGAGCACGTATATATTCAACCATGGGATTAAGCAGTATGGGAATTGTCTTATCCACGAATACGGGAATATCATACTTCCCGAAAGCACGTGAACATGCATGCATATAAGTGTCTATGTCACCGCTTACCACAGCTATGTCCTTATAATGATATCCTTCCTCTCTTACCAGCTTCTGTATCCTTACTGCCGCTTCGACAGCTTCTTCATCGGGATCCGTACCCGTGAAGACACGGATACTTCTGTTACAGGGACCTGTATATATATTCTCATCGATCCTGAACAGATTCCTCTCAAGATGGATAAGCTCATCACTCCTGTCATCTTCCGGAACGGACCTGCCCTCTTCATCAAACATAAACCTGGCGGGGATAACATCATTTATCACTACATCCGGCTTACGGGCAATCTTCCTCTCCCTGCACAGCCTGTCCATTGCCTCGATTGTCTTTCTGCTCATATAAAACAGATCTTCACAGCCTTCGTCCGAAGCAGACGAATGCTCACCGGATTTATCCGATGCTTTATCTTTGGTCGACCCGTACGCTTCTTCACCCGATATAGTGTCCAACAAAACGGTCATATAAACATCGACGCATTTCTCAAGCAGAGCACCTGTCAGATTAAGCTGTACAGGTGTAAAACCGGTATATCCATCCAGCACTATGACACTTTTCCCCAGCTTGTCCGATACAGGAACGGCATCCTTAACCTTTTCGAGGATCTCTTCGGTTGTTATATACTTTTCATTTATATATTTAAGAAACTCATTGTACAATAACCGTATGTCGGTAAGCTTACTCTTAAGGATACCCCTGCCGCTGCTTTTTTCGATAAGCTGCTCCAGTTCCCTATCGCCTATCCTGTACTGCATGAATTCGGAGATGACCGATTTCACCTCACTGATATACCCAAGCTTATTAAAGCTTCCCGAAAGAGCGGTAAGCTTATCCTCATTCTCACTTGCCATGTGACGCAGGATGAGATTCTTGCCGATATCATCTATTGTTACGCCTTTCGCACGCGAATAGCCCACCTCCTCAAACACCCTGTGAGCCAGGCGGGTAAAGCTCAATACATCGATATTCAGCATACCTTTCCTGGGATGCATGGAAATGATCTGTCGCTGAGTGCTCAGGTTATACTGTTCCGGAACAAGGATAAGATAGGTCAGTTCCGGATGTCTTAACGACTCCTCGATAATATGCTCATACAGTTTATGTGATTTTCCGCTGCCCGAGCAGCCTTTATACATCTGAAGTGCCATATCTGTATCCTTCTACCTTGATGCTCTTTTCCAGTCTCCGATATCCCTAATAAGCTGTTTTGTCCTTATCTTAACACCATTTTCATCAAGATGATATTTAGTGTCATAAAAGAACTCATATGGAATAAAGTAATCGGTAAAATGAGATATCACTTCACAGTCCACATCATTTCTGAGTCTTTGCTCAAACTCATCATACTCTTCAGAAGACGGTGTATATTCTCCACTTCCGATAGGATAGCCTGCTATAAGTAATACAGCTCCTTTACCGGTTACATATTCATTCAATCTGTTAATTCTGTCTGTACACTTCTTACCAACTCCGGGAACCGTTACTGCGCCGGAATAAAATGTGAAATTATCATCCGACTCAAGTCTTCTTTCCACATCTCCGTACTTATTGAAGGCACTTCGTGAATAGCATGTTGTTTCCTCCGGCGTATTATCATCTTCTTTTGAATATTTAAAAACAAAACAGTCCTTGACATAATCAGGGTATGCCTTGGCTACACCGTATAAATCCTTAGGTCTGATCAGTTTCCACAATTCTCTGTGCTTTTCAACTGTAATAAGAGCCAGTGACGAATCTTCAATATCATCGGCATCATCATATGTATGGAGACTCAAAATAACAATATCCCCTTTTCCAAGCTCACCGAGTTTGACCATATTTTCATTGAATGCACTTCCCAGGCCTCCGTGAAGTCCCATATTCACCACCGGCATCCCCGTCGCAGCTTCAAGCATTGCCGAATCGATCCCGAACGCAACATTGGAATTACCCAACAGGACTATCTTGGGACCTTCAAGAGAATTGTATCTTGCAGTCTTATCAAGTATTGAAGCCTGAAAGTTACCTAAATGCTGATTCCCAAGCACATAATAGTCAAATGCCGCGATCAAAACTCCGGAAACTATAAACAGTACAATAAAAATAAACACTTTTCTGATAAATCTGAGCATATATCTATCATTTCCTTTTTAATAAACTATCTGAACCTGCACCCGGCTAAAATTGGAAATAAACAAATTCCGATGTATTAACGGGCGGCATAAACATGAGAATGATCCATATGAGCACAAGATATACAGACCATCTGACAACCACCTTTTTCTCTGATATCCATTTAATTACATCTGTCTTGGTTGATGCATAATCATATACCGCCAATAACAGAATAAAGAATATAGAATACAGGCTCTCACGTCCGCCCACTCCGAGTGTACTTTGTCTGAACCTTGACGGATAACGCAGATCCTTTACAAGAGTCGTTATAAGATATATGGCATCGGTTACAGATGATGCTCTGAAAAACACCCAGGTAAGATTGCAGAAAGCAAATACAAAAATGTGAGACAAGAATTCATTCACATTCTTTTTCTTACTCCTGTTCTTCCTGATCTTTTCAATATGATTCTCTATAATCTGCGCTAACCCGTGTATACAGCCCCACAATATATATGTCCAATCTGCTCCATGCCACAATCCGCTCAGAAGAAATGTGATGATCAGATTTCTGTCTCTTTTTTTCTCGGAACACCGGTTTCCGCCAAGCGGAATATATACGTAATCTCTAAACCAGGTAGATAAAGAAATATGCCATCCGGACCAGAAATCCTTTATTGAAAGCGCAAAATATGGACTTCTGAAATTGATACTAAGATCAATCCCTAACAGTTTTGCTGAACCTATCGCGATATCTGAATAGCCCGAAAAATCACAGTATATCTGAACAGTAAAAAACAAAACCGCAGCCAACAGATCAAGACCTGTACATGTTGAAAGCGAATTGTATGCCTCATCAACATAAACCGAAATCGTATCCGCTATAACAAGCTTTTTAAAAAAGCCCCAGGCCATCAGCTTAAGTCCGTAGCATGCCTTATCATGATCAAATTCTTTTTCACTTCTGATCTGGGGTAACAGATTTCCTGTTCTCTCTATAGGTCCTGCAACCAACTGTGGAAAAAAAGAAACAAATGCAGCATAGATTCCGAAATGCTTTTCTGCTCTTTCATTTCCTCTGTAAACATCGATGACATAACTGAGAGTTTGAAATGTATAAAACGATATACCGACAGGAAGAAGTAGCTTAAGAGTTATAGGATGTATGGGAATCGCCAGTTTTGATATTAACTCAGCAAATGCTCCGGAAAAGAAATTAAAATACTTAAAAACGAATAGAATACCAAGACATACAGTCAGTGCTGCTGTCAACATACACTTTCTATAAGTCCTGTTGTTAGTCTTTTCAATAGAAAGTGCTGCAAGATATGATACTACTGTTGTTGTCAGGATAAGTAAAACATACTTGGGATTCCAGCACATATAGAAATAGTAACTGGATATCAGAAGAAATATCCATCTGAATTTATGCGGAAGCAGCCAGTATATTACAAAAACTATCGGTAGAAAAACACCGTAAGCCAATGAATTAAATAACATTTTTTACTCCATGTTCCATGTTCTTAAGGCTGCACACAAACCTGTGTAGTCCAAAGCATGTGAAGCTTTACTATTACATCAGTTCATCACATAGAAGCTTGTAGTAAGTGTTTCACTTCAATGCATATATTGCGGTAAACAAAAGCAGCAGAATGACAGTACATACTCTGTAAGCTGCTTTTCCGGGAACATTTAATTTATTTTGCAACATATATGGCATATTTTCAGCACTCCGGCTTCAGAAGAATTATTAAGTATAGGCAATGCTACACCGAAAACAGCAGATCACCGTAAGTCGGGAAGGGCCAGAGCTCGCTTGATGTGTTTGCTTCCATCTCATCGCAGTAAGCGCGAAGCTTCTCCATCGCAGGTATGATCCTGTCCTTGTAATAGGATGCACATGCAAGCTTGTCGGCATCATATGACGGTGCCTTCGAAATAAGCTTTTCAAGATCATTGACCTGGGCATACGCCTTATCCTCGAGTGCCGACAGTTTCTTAACAAGATCCTTCTCCATCCCGTTCTTTAAAAGAGGATCAACCGACTGTTTAATACTCATTGTTTCGGCAAGCCTGCCAACGTATTTATTAACGGCCGGAAGTATCTGGCGTTTAGCCATCTCGATCATCGTATTGGCCTCAATATTGATGGTCTTACTGTAAACATCAAGATTTATCTCATATCTTGAACTAACCTCTGTTTCGGTATAAATACCATGTTTCTCAAACAGTTCGATATTCTTCCTGTCAAGAACCGTAGGCATTGCATCTACTGTTGTCGGCAGATTGAGCAGGCCTCTCCTTGCAGCTTCCTTCTTCCATTCTTCCGAATAACCGTCCCCATTAAAGATGATACGCTTATGTTCCTGAATGGTACGCTTTATCAATTCGTTAAGCGCAGCGGTAAAATCATCCGCCGGTTCAAGCTCATCGGCAAACTGTCTTAATTCCTCCGCTACGATGGTATTAAGTATGGTGTTGGGACCCGATACCGACATAGATGAGCCGCATGAACGGAATTCGAATTTGTTTCCCGTAAACGCAAAAGGTGAAGTACGGTTCCTGTCCGTTGTATCCTTAGGGAAGGTAGGAAGGACATGAACACCTATCTCCATCTTACCGACACCCTGATTCTTATATGATGTACCCTTTTCGATACACTCAAGTATCTCCTCCAGATCGTCACCAAGGAAGATCGACATTATTGCGGGCGGTGCTTCGGAAGCTCCCAGACGATGATCGTTTCCCGCAGATGCTATTGACACACGCATAAGATCCTGATATTCGTCAATAGCCTTGATTATTGCGGTCAGAAAAAGCAGGAACTGTGCATTCTCGTGAGGTGACTTACCGGGTTCAAGAAGGTTAACTCCTTCATCGGTTATCATTGACCAGTTGTTATGCTTGCCGGAACCGTTAACTCCGGCAAAAGGCTTCTCATGAAGCAGGCAGACCATGTTATGCTTTTTGGCAACATTCTTCATGATCTCCATTGTTATCTGGTTATGGTCTATTGATATATTGGCAGTATCAAATATGGGTGCCATCTCATGCTGCGCCGGCGCAACCTCATTGTGCTCTGTCTTTGAAAGAATACCGAGTTTCCACAGCTCATCGTTAAGATCTTCCATATATGCCTGAACACGCCTTAAGATCGCCCCGAAATAATGATCATCCATTTCCTGACCCTTCGGCGGCATTGTACCGAACAGTGTCCTTCCACAGTATATAAGATCCTTCCTTTTGTTATATACATCCCTGTCCACAAGGAAATATTCCTGCTCCGGACCAACGGTTGTTGTTACCCTCTTAACCGATGAATTACCGAAAAGACGAAGTATCCTGAGAGCCTGCTCATTAAGAGTCTCCATTGAACGAAGCAGCGGTGTCTTCTTATCAAGCGCTTCGCCGCCGTAGGAGCAGAATGCTGTGGGTATGCACAGTACACCATCCTTTACAAATGCATAGGATGTGGGATCCCATGCCGTATAGCCTCTTGCCTCAAAGGTTGCCCTAAGACCGCCTGAAGGGAATGAACTTGCGTCAGGCTCTCCCTTTATAAGTTCCTTGCCAGAGAACTCCATTATGACACGTCCGTCACTCTGCGGAGAGATGAAACTGTCATGCTTTTCCGCCGTAATACCGGTAAGGGGCTGGAACCAATGGGTATAATGCGTGGCACCCTTTTCAATTGCCCAATCCTTCATAGCTATCGCAACAACATTGGCGATGGAAATATCAAGATCCCTGCCGTCCTCTATTGTTTTCTTCAGTGACTTATATATATCCTTCGGAAGCTTGTCACGCATTATCGCGTCATTAAAAACCATGCTGCCAAATATCTCAGGTACGTTGCTTCTCATATTTCTTCTCCTTAAAAACCTCTTATTGCTCCTCTAAAATCCAGGGGATCAGCCTTCCTTCCTCGCCACAATAAATATCCTCTGCGACTCGTCTGTGGGATCCTCTCTTGTATCGGAATCCTTAA
Organism: uncultured Lachnospiraceae bacterium; assembly: GCA_946623875.1. Taxonomy (GTDB): domain Bacteria; phylum Bacillota; class Clostridia; order Lachnospirales; family Lachnospiraceae; genus UBA2868. Next base: position 41,786 of record CAMORO010000008.1, read on the forward strand.
CGAGGATCACATTAAGTCCTGCCTGTTCAAGGAACTCCCTCATCTGCTCCAACGTATATCCCTTCTGGTAATGCGTCTCAACATAGCGTTTAAATACATCGGGTTCGGACTGCTCGATGAATATACTGAGATCGTATTCATTCAGGCGAAGTTCCTCATCATAATAGTTGTCCCATATAAATGCGCAGTTTTCGCGATTCTCGGCAATTGTATTACTTGCCAGCACATTCTCGTATTTATATACCGTATTGAAATCAAACATAAACAGTCCGCCGGGATAAAGGAACTTCTCTATGAGCCCGAAGGTCCTCTGAACCTCCGACTCCCTCAGAAGATAGTTTATCGAGTCACACACCGAGAAAATCGTTCCGACAGTCGAATACAGATCCAGATCCCTCATATCCTGATTAATGTACAATATATCGTACTCTTTATCATCTCTTTTCTTCTGTGCTACATCCAGCATGCTTTCGGAAGAATCGATCCCGATCATATCATAGCCTTTTTTATACATGAGATTGGTAAGAGTCCCTGTTCCGCAGCCAAGATCGACCACAAGGTTTTTCTCCGAATCAAGTATCTCCTGCTCCGACAACTCCCTTTGTGCGCTTCCTTCTATATCATCATACTTAAGCGGATCAAACAGTCCTGTACTGCCATCCCTGTCTATCGGCCGTGATACTCCGTATGTTTTTATCATCTTATCAAGGATGTCACACCACTCCGTATACGGGATATTGTCCATAAACTCATCATACACATAAGCCAAAGCATCATAAGCCTGATCCGGTCCTTCGTATTTCATAGCTCCTTCCTTTCGTACTGCTGTTATCATATATCTCACATCAAATATAAGATATAATAGTTACCGTAATGTCAGAATACAGCTCCCGATACCAGTGCAGAGATCGTACCCATAATGATCCCTGCCAATGCAACTCCGCACATGACAGCCGCAACGCTTTCCTTGAACTTCATATCAAGTATTGAAGCCGCAAGCGTTCCTGTCCATGCCCCGGTTCCCGGAAGAGGAATCCCGACAAACAGGAGCAGCGCTACAAACAGACCGCGGCCGGCCTTGGCCTGAAGCTTTTCTCCTCCCTTGTGACCCTTTTCAAGGCAGAATGTGAAGAACTTACCGATAACAGGCTTGTCCTTTCCCCATTCAAGTACCTTCCTTGCAAAAAAGAAGATGAACGGGACCGGAAGCATATTTCCGACCGCTATGATAACATATCCCAGAACAATATTGAAATTATCGGGATTCATACCCTTAAACCAATATGCTATCGGGATCGCACCCCTCAATTCGATAAGCGGTATCATCGAAATGATGAAGCATCCTATGTACTGCGTTACCGTATTCCCCGCAAAGGCTGCGGCAATATTCTGCGCCAATGAACTCATTTTTCCTCCCCTTTATCTGTCATCCAATATATCACGCAACGCCTTGATAAGCTCCTTCATATCCTCATCGGTACCGATTGAAATACGAAGATAATTGTCTATCCTCGGCCTGTTCCAATGCCTTACATATATATCTCTTTCACGGAGTTTTGTAAATATCTCATCCGCGCCGACTCTTTCATGTTTGGCAAAAATGAAGTTGGCCTTGGAATCCCTGAACTCAAAACCAAGCTCCTTAAGCTTCTCCTTAGTCCATTCCCTGGTCTTTATAACCTTCGCTACGGTCTCATTGAAATTGTCCGTATCAAGCACGGCTGCGGTTGCTATCTCGATCGCGGGGTAACTCATTGTATATGAATTAAAAGAGAACTTCACATCCTTAAGATATTTAATAAGCTTCTCGCAGCCAAAGGCAGCACCTATACGCAGTCCCGCAAGTGCACGTGACTTGGAGAAGGTCTGCACAACAAGCACATTGTCATATTTCTTTATAAGCGGCAGACAACTCACTCCTCCGAAATCAACGTAAGCTTCATCTATTATGACCACAGAATCGGGATTGGCCTTAACTATCTCCTCAAACATTGCGGGATCTTCATATACACCCGTCGGTGCATTGGGATTGGGGATCACTATTCCGCCGTTTTTCTTCCCGATGTAATCATCCCTCTTAATCCCGAAATCCTCTGTCAGGGGCTGAACCTGAAAAGGTATCCTGAACAGATCGGCCCATACATCATAAAAAGAATAGGTTATATCGGGAAACAGCACCGGCTTGTCCGAATTAAAGAAAGTCATAAAGGCCATTGCAAGAACATCATCCGAACCCACACCGACAAATACATTGTCGTAAGTCAGACCTTCAGCAGCTTTCTCATCACTGTCCGCACCGTCGAAATATCTTTGATCATACACACAGGTTATCGCATTTACCAGCCTTGTTGCATCCATATCCGGATACTTGCGCAGCATTGACGAATATCCGTCAAGCTCCTGCTGTGCAAGATCATATATCTTCGTTGCCACCATCGGAGACGGTGCATACGGACATTCATTTGTATTAAGTTTTATGACTCTACCCTGAGGCTGCTCGCCTGCCGTATAAGGTGTCACTTTTCGTACATTGTTTTCCCAGGACATTTCTTATCCTTCCGTTTCTCTATTTCGTTGTTTTATAAATGTTTGTCATTATCTGAAACTTATAGTAGTCCGCTGCAACCTACAGTCTTGCCCGGATCTTTTTTACTTCATCCAATGTGAAGTTATATGCCTTATTACAGAAATGACATCTGAGCTCGATATCCTTACCATCCTTAATTATATCATCAAGCTCCTTCTTTCCTATGCTTATCAGAGCTTTCTCGACACGTGACTTATTGCAGTTGCAGAAAAACCTTACAGGAATTGTGTCATTTATCTTATCAATATCCCCGAGCACATATTCAAGTATTTCCTCCGGGCTTCTGCCTTCATCAAGCAGAGTCGTAACAGAAGGCATGCTCTTAAGCCTCTCCTCCAGCCCGGCAACTACCGCATCATCCGCAAAAGGCATCAGTTGAATGATAAACCCTCCTGCCTGCTTCACGGTATTATCCTTTTCCATCAGAACGCCCAGCCCAACCGATGACGGTACCTGCTCTGATGTGGCAAAATAATATGTAAGGTCTTCGGCTATCTCCCCTGTCTGCAGCGCCACCTGTCCGACATAAGGATCCTTAAGTCCCATATCTTTTATGACACTGAGTACTCCGATACCTATGACACCTCCGACGTTGAGCTTCCTCTTTTGTCCGTTTGTTTCGGGATACACCCGTGCGGGCATTATAACGTCCGGTACAAGGGCATATCCCTTAACACTTACCATTCCCGTTTCTTCATCCGGTGATCCCGCGGTCACGGTTATCCCCTTCATCGGGCCGTTACCACGTATCTGAAGAGTCAGAAGATCATCCCTGCCCTTCATCATCGCTCCCATCATGGTTCCTGCCGTAAGCAGCCTGCCAAGAGCAGCCGTTACAACCGGACTTGTGTTATGGGCCGCCCTTGCATCTTCAACCAGATTTCTTGTTGTAGCCGCGAAGGCTCTTATCTGTCCGCTTGCCGCAGTGGCGCGGACTATATAATCATCTGTCTTTCTGTCCATACTTTTGTTTTGCTTTTTTATTTTGTAACCGTTAAGTTTCGTTCTCTTAAATCAGACCATACTCCTTCGCCAGCTCTGCGAACTTCGGAAGCGAATTCACTATCGTTTCATATGCGACACAATAAGCGATCCTGACATAACCGGCACAGCCGAAGCTGCTTCCGGGAACAACAAGGATATTGTATTTCTTTGCCGCTGCAACAAACTCCTTATCATCCGGAACAGGTGTCTTCATAAACAGATAGAATGCTCCCTCCGGCTTCTGACATGTAAATCCCAGCTTCTTAAGTCCTTCATACAGTTCGTTGCGATTCCTGTTGTAATATGAAATATCGGTCTTTTCATTTATACATTTGGCAACCACCCTCTGCATTAAAGAAGGTGCGTTAACATATCCGAGAATCCTCGTCGCAACAGAAGCTGCCGCGAAGACATCGCTGTAATCATCTACCTCTGAGGGAATAACAAGATACCCTATCCTTTCTCCGGGAAGTGAAAGTGATTTCGAATACGAATAACCCACTATCGTATTCCTGTAGTACTTCGTGATGTAAGGAACTTCCACATCACCGTAAACAAGCTCTCTGTACGGTTCATCGGACACTATGTAAATACTTGTTCCGAACTCCTTCTGCTTATCTTCAAGTATTTCCGCTAGCTCCTTTATCGTTTTTTTCGAATAAACAACACCTGTCGGGTTATTCGGGGAATTGACCAGCACACACTTCGTCTTTGCCGTTATCTTTTCCTTAAGTTCACTGAGCTTTGGCTGAAAATCATCCGTATTGGGCGATATTTCAACCAGTACTCCGTCATAATTGCCGACATAATTCTTATATTCACCAAAATACGGAGAAAATGTTATGACTTCATCGCCCGGATTTAACAGTGTTTTGAATATAACATTCAGTCCCGATGCCGCCCCTACCGTCATAATGATATTGTTCTCATTAAGCGAAGTTCCGAATCTGCCGTTTAATGACTCCGCAATCGTGGCTCTCACATCCTCATAGCCTGCATTGCTCATGTAACCGTGAAGCTTAAGAGGCTCCTCATTCCTTACGATATCCACTATTGCATCCTCAACAGCCTGCGGCGGTGCTACATTGGGATTACCGAGTGAGAAATCATACACGTTCTCGGCTCCGTATTTCTTCGCAAGAGCCTTACCCTCTTCAAACATTGCCCTTATCACAGAGCTTCCTTTAACCAGATCAACCATCTTATCTGAGATCATATCGACTCACCATCCTATATTGAAATAATTGCTGTCAAATGCCGTCATGTGCTGTTCTGAATTATTACACACATAGGGAATGCCAATAAATCAGCATTCCCCTAAGTACTTTACGTATTATCTCATAAATCAGATTATAAGTAAAGCATTCCGATATTTCGTCTTATTCGGCAGGCCCGGCCACAGTTGCGGTCCCGGAAGCATTTTCATCCGCTTTGTCATCTTTTATGCCGGTATCATCCTCTTCCTGTAAGGCTTTGGGCGCAGGTGTCGGTTTGGGAAGGTCACCTGCCGTATTGCTCATAAACACCTCAGCCATCGGCGAATCCGCCGGGAGGACCAGCGTCTTGTTGTTCCCCTTCATACTCTCCTTAGCCGCATCCAGAGATCTTACGAAGCTGTAGAAATCACTCTTGCTCTTATCACTGTATGCTTCGGACAGTATTTTCATGTATTCCGCTTCACCCTCCGCCCTTATCTTCTCAGCCTTGGCGCGTGCGGTTGAACGCATGATCGACACTTCCTTATCAGTCGTGTTCTGTATTATCTTGGCCTGTGCTTCACCCTCCGCAGTGTACTGGGCAGCAATATTCTCGCGTTCCGATATCATACGGGTGTATACGGCATTCTTATTGTTGTCGGGAAGATCAAGCTTCTTCACCTCGACGGTCATGATCTCTATACCGTACTGATCATATACAGTCCCTATATGATCCATAATTTCTTCGGTGAGCGATTTTATGTTAACCACCTGTGTAGTTTCTTCCATCACAATATCATTACTCTTAACATCATCTTCTACCTGAGCATTTACTATCGTCATCTTACCGTCACGGCTTCTGATGACCTCATCCTGCGTCATATTGGATATTGTGTTCTTGGTGGCGTTGTAAACAAGAGCATCAATTCGGTTCTCTGCATTGGCCACCGAGTAGCTGAGTGTCTGTGCGAACCTGAGCGGGTCTGTCACTCTCCACAGTACGTAGCTGTCAACTATCATTGATTTCTTGTCGGATGTAATTACATCCGATGCCGGAAGATCGTATATCAGTATCTCTCTCGGAACAGTATCAACCGACTCAATAAACGGTATCTTGAAATATAGCCCGGCCTGCGAAATCGTTCTCTCCACACGGCCGAAACGTCTTACGAGCTTGTATTCATTCTCGTGGCAGATGACCATACCGGAATTGATCACCATCAGCGCTATTACAAGTATTATCCAGACCGCAGCACTTCTTCTGTTCTTTTTATCTTTGACCGGCTTCCCGTCTGAGCCGAAACGTTCTGTTGTCTTTGTATCCATATCAGTAGCCTCCCTCATCAGTTAAATTTGTCAAGTGGCATGATCTGCTGTACGGAACTTCCGTCGGCACCCTGAATGACTATCTTCATGTCCGGAAGAACCTCCTCCATCGTCTCATAGAACATACGCTGTTTGGTCACTGCCGGGTACTTAACGTATTCCTCATACATTGAATTAAACCTTGCCACCTGACCTTCTGCCTCATTGATCCTTGCCTGCTTGTCAGCCTCGGCGTCCTGAACTATCTTATCCGCATCGGCTTCCGCACTCGGGATCTGCTCGTTCCTGTATTTGTTCGCATTGTTAAGGGCAGTCTCCTTACCCTGCTTCGCAGTTTCAACAGATTTGAAGGCTGTAATGACCTCATCCGTGGGCGGCTCCGCATCCTGTATGGTTATATTAACCAACTGTATTCCTATATCGATCGCATCCAGCTTTTCTAAGATCATATTCTTTATATTACTCTGGATCTCATTCTTTCCTGTGGTAAGTACGGCATCCACTCCGTATGACCCGATGGTCGTTCTGATACAGTTCTGTGCGATATTTGCCAGAATAAGCTTTGGATCTTCTGATGCATACAGCGCCTTGACCGGATCGGTTACTCTGTATTCAGCATAGAAATCAACGTGGATGAAATTGTAATCCGCCGTTATCATCATGCTGTTGTCCGCACCCTCTGCCCCGTTGTAATTAAGCTCCGCATCCGATGAATATCCTATCGCAAAGCCCTGTATGGTTGTGTTTACCTTCTGTACCGTCTGGATAAGGGGTATCTTAAAATGAAGTCCCGGCTGGGTTACTGCCTTTGGAACACCAAAGGTACATACGACTGCCTGCTCCTCCTCCCTTATCGAATAGAAGGATCCGCTAACTATCACAAACAGGATCATTACCACAACTATGATCACCACCAGCCTGCCCGCCTTCTTTAGGGAACCTCCGCCTCCGAAACCCTTAAAGTCGAAGGATCCTCCTGTTTTGTTTCTGAAATCATCCATTGTCATACCGCTCCCCGCCTTTCTTATTGATTTTTATGGATCTTCTTCTGCTATCGATTTCCTGTTTTCTTATTGGTTTTCTTTTGTTATGAATAGCCTTTTGTATCTGTAACATAAATATATACTCTACGGGATGTAGAGTATATATCAAATACCGCAAATTAAGATTATATATTTTTCTTCCCGCGTCATTTCTCTGACACGTATACCGGCTAAAACCTTATTTCGGGTGTTTCAGGTCCGCAAAACCGTCAATCTATGTTTGTGGCGAAGAAAAGAGCGGTCATCCTGCGCATGAGTTCCAGAAACACTCCGTTCTTAATTCCTTCGGCCCATACCGCACCCTTGGTCTGGCCACGCATTACATAACTGCTTAAGATTCCCTTGAACAGCTCGATATCCTTAAGATGTGCATGTCTTATAAGATGCAGCTCGTCCTCGGCTGTCTTGATCTTATATCTTGTATACACATATCTGTAATTCCGGTCCATCAGCTTGGTCTTTCTGGCATCCTTAACAAATGCGAGCAGATTGGAATCATAGATCGGTATCTGTATAAGCTTCTGCTCTTCATCTCCGTCATAGAAGCTCTCGACCTGCTTCCCGCTTGTCTTCTCGAGCCAGTTCATATACCTCGAAAGTATCTCAACATCATGCATGTACTCATTTCGTATTCTTGTACTGAGCTTTTCATCCTGAACTGCCATATACCCCGCCTCCTCCTTACTGTTCTTCCCGCTTGATTTTGAATACTTCATGCCGTAAGATAAGTATACCATGATAACGAAGTCAAGACTACCCATTTTTGAATACGCCGCATTTCTTGCAACCTCAGTTTTGTTCATGCTTGCATTTTCCTTATGGACCAGTCCCGTTTACCGTAACTGGTACGGATGTGATGCAAGCTTCTTCACTTTGGTGGGGCGCGGAATGTTAAACGGATATATTCCATACAGGGATTTCTATGACCTAAAAGGGCCGTATTTCTTCTTTATTCAGGCGCTAGGGCAACTGATCGGGAAGGGTCATGTCGGAATATTCATCCTGCAGATCCTCTCACTTTTTATTGCTCTTATACTTATCTATAAAATAGGACGTTTATATATTTCAGGCAGAAAAACCATCGGTATCATTGTATTCTTTCTTCTTGCACACATATCTATGCTGTGGGGAGGAAACTGTCTTGAGGAATTTACGCTTCCTCTTGATCTGCTTGTAATATATCTGCATCTGGTTTTTTTCCGCGATCGATATAGTAGCATGACTGAACCTGAACCCGTACACGAAACACCCGATATAACATCTGCTGTAACCGGCAGTACAACACCTGATCTGACACCTCCAGCAAATATCAGTATATCACCCGATGTTACCGCTCTTATAACAGGTATATGCTTCACCGTCACGGCATTTTCAAAGGTCACGGCCGGAGCTCCGATCATAGGCACAGTTATCGGAGCGGTCATCTTACTGCTCATGCACAGACAGTTCAAAGAACTCGGATTCTACATACTGTATTTCATATTCGGAGCAATGCTTGCCCTGTTTCCGATACTGATCTATTACGGTCATTACGGGGCTATTCTCAGGATGCTTTACTGCACCTTTGTTTTTGGTTTCAAGCGTTCATCAGATCTGTCAAACGCCATTTCCCCTGAGCTTGAAGTAAAGCTTGCCGGCGTGCTCTTCTCAATAGTCTTTTTGCTTGTGCACTGTCCGTGGAACACTCTGATCAAAAAAGCTGACAAGGCAAATGGTGTAACAGATCCGGGCACTCCGAAAACTGCCGCCACCAATGATGATATCGATAAGGATACCTTCATTCTCCTTCTTCCCGCATCACTCATCACCTACATCGTCCTGCATCTCGGAGATGGATTTATTTATTATTTTATAACCGGTATGCCCTGCCTGCTGACATCACTCATTCTGTTTGTAAAAATATATGATCCTCTCATTCTGTTCAAAAATGTGCGGCAGAGCATCTGCTGGATGCTGCTGTTTGTCTTTGCCTTTCATTACGCCAAAGAAAGCGTGGATACAGTTGATACCTTCATCCATCGCCCGGACAATGAATTTCAGGATAATTACTATAACAATTCCGTTAACATGGGAACCCTGATACCCGAATTCGAAAGGAACAGTGTGTTTTCATTTGATATCGATATGCAGTGGTATGAAATAAATGATATCCTTCCGTGCAACAGATACGTGGTCAATCTGCAGTATTTCATCGCTCTTAAACCATCGATCGAAGATGAACTCATCCTTTTCCTCCATGAAACTCCGCCCAAATGGATCATTACAAGCAACACCCTTCAGGATTATCTTCCGACAATGGACGCGATAGTGAAGGAAAAATATGACTGCCTGTATCAGACCGATGTGGGACTTGTTTATATGTTAAGGCAGTAACTGTTCAGATCTTAATATATTGCCTTGCCGCCTCATATCCCGAAAACACCTCGGCATTGTAGCCATGCCTTCTTGCAGCCTCAACATTGGCAGGGGTGTCATCAAAGAAAAGGCATTCCGATGGTGTCAGATCATACGTATCCGTAAGAAGCTCATAGATAGCCGCTTCAGGCTTGATCAGCTTAACCCTGTATGACAGGATACCGCCATCCATAAGAGGAATAAAATCCATTTCATCAGCACATTCCCTGTCCGCCTTTTCCGAGAAGTTGGACAGATACAGCACACGAAAGCCCTTATCCTTAAGCTCTCTTATCCAGGGCTTGGTGTAGTCATACTGCTTAAGAAGTCCCTTAATGGATCTGTATGTCCTGCGTATCTCATCCTCTATCCCGGGATCGTTACAAACGAACATATCAACCAGCTCACTTTCACTGACTACACCCCTGTCGAACTCATGCCATGAATTATCCAGCACACTTGCCCTTGCTATCCTCTCCTGTATCTCTTTATCATATCCGAAATCCGCTATGAACTCCTTCCAGCGAAAATCCACCAGAACATTACCTATATCAAATATTATCGTATTTACGCTCATTTTACCTTCAGCTCCTCATCCGAATAAATCCCTGCAGCAGATCAGACCTCTACCCTATATGCGCCCCCGTAAAATCAACCACGGCGATCACCTTATCAAGATTGTCGGTCACCGTGACCGTAAAGAAACAGTTTCTTCTCCCATCCTTGATAAGCCTGGCCGCTGCATACAGCGTACTTCCCTTGGACGCAGACATAAAGCTTGCCGAGGTAGTCAGGCTCACAGTCTTATACTCCTTACCGAAATTGGATGCAACGGCAAAGGCAAGGTCTGCCAGTGTATAAATAGCGCCGCCCATTATCCCTCCGTAGGCGTTGCGATGCTTATCAGTCAGTTCAAGACTGCACTTCGCATAATCCTCTCCTATTTCATCAATGCAGATACCGGTAAGCTCCGTAGCATACAGATCCTTTGCAAACATTTCTCTTGCTTCTTCAAGTGTTCCCATCTTATCTCCTCTTTCCCTTCTGTAGTATTGTTATACGA
>CAMORO010000009.1 GCA_946623875.1 uncultured Lachnospiraceae bacterium
CTAAGTACAAATTGAGGTAATGATTTTATGACAGTAAGGTGGAATCATGGCTTGTGAGCCAATTACCGGAGGAAATTCGCAATTTTATGACGTGATCTTATGTGATTGGAACTGATCGTAATTATGTATAAAAACGAAAGCCTGCTCAAGGTTGATGGCATATCCGTGAAGGTAGCTCTCGGACCCAAAGTAAGGCATACGGTATATGATGATGTTTTCGATATTGTCGATTCCCTTTGACAGTATATTCCAATAGAGTCCGGAATTGTTGGAAAGTAAGGTTATTGTCGACTCGTTCTGATCGATTATGGAGAAATAATCCGTATCGATGAGCTGGATATCTTTTGCAGTAAACATGATAACTCCCGGTATTTGATGAAACCAAAACAGCTAAAATACAAAGTATTATGACAATACCTGTCCTGATCGGTTACTATACTAAATAATAATTACAGATCCTATATATGAGTCACATTATAGCAGACAGAAAGAAAATATGCAATATGATATTTGTATGTAAGATTACGGTTAATATGTGACAGTAGCGCTGCTTTTTGTTTTATTTCTTTACTGCACAGCTCATGTAATGTTATTATAACTACAAGTACTCTAAAGAATGGGGAAAACGGTATGAATAAGTTTAAGCTTTCTGACAGCAAGGGCGCAATATATCTTTGCGCTTTTATCGTGCCTTTTTTGATGGTGCAGATTTTCTATGCGGTCTGCAGGATATATCCATACGGTCCTTTTTCGATATTGACGGGCGATATGGATCTCGAGTTTGTCAATTTCTATTCCTATTATCTGAATACCTTCGTTTCAAAAAACGATCATTTTTACATGCTGGCCAAGACCCTTGGAGGCGACTATCCGGGACTTGCGGCATTTCAGTTGCATGATCCGCTGCTTTTCGTACTCCTGCTTTTTCCGGGTGAGAAGATAGCGGCCGGCGTGGAGCAGTACTTTGCCCTGCAGATATCAGTGGCCGGACTGTGTACATCGGTACTGCTTAACGGCAGATATAAAAGATCATGGATGTCCCTGCTGTTTTCTACAGCCTATTCCTTCTGCTCGTTTTTCTTCGGATATCTGGTGCTTACCATTTATTTCGGGGCGCTTGCACTGCTTCCTCTTGTTATATATTTCTTTCTTAATGCGCTGGAAGATAAGAAATATGAAATTCCGTATATCGTAGTTACGGCTCTTTATATTTATATTAATTATCATGTGGGCTTTATGCTCGTTATCTTCCTTATACTTCTGTTTGTTTCCCGTCTGATCGCAGACAGGGAAGTGTTAAAGAAGCTCCCGATGTTTATACTTTCAGGTGCTACCGTGATCATGCTGGACGGTTATTTCCTTATAAGGACCGGTCTCTCCCTCCTTGGTGAGAAGACAACCTCGGGAGCGGATTACGGTATATACAGGAGATTTGCATTTAACCAGTTGTTTGCCAATCTGTTTTCCGGTAGTTCAAGGAATGATCTTATGCCGCTTATCTACTGCTCCGTGGCAGCGGTGTTCTTTGCACTTATTTATTTTATGTCAAAGGAATACAGCATAAGGGAAAAGCTTGCCAATCTTTTTATTCTGGCTGCGGTGGCGGTAAGTATGTGGATAAATATACTTGATACCGTATGGCACGGCTTCAACAATCCGGAAGGCTTCTACTGGAGATACGCCTACTTCATAAGCCTTACACTGATCGTTCTGGGTTATAAAGGCTTCATTTTACTTGCATATCGGAGTGATGACAGAAAGAAATCCATAATAAAGGCATTCGTTTCAGCCGGAGTGATCTATCTGTATATGGTATGGCTGGCAGTATCCGGAAACCACTATATGGATCTTCAAAGACATATCTTAAATGGTGTTATAATCGCGGTGCTCCTTGTGGGGACGCTCATGCTTCTTGAACAGAATAAGTTAAGAATACTCGGTCCCCTGCTGCTTCTTGTGATCTCGGCGGCCGATATGATGTACAATGCCAATGTGGTATATATGAAGCTTAATTCCAATGACGGACAGCTTCCCGAAATGAGCCGCTTCGTGGAAGATTACACATCGATAAAGGATGTGATCGACAGTGTAAAAGCAGGGGATCCCGGTATGTACCGGATTGAGAAGGATTTCGACAGGGCGGTAAATGATCCTGCCATGTTTGATTATATAGGTATGTCGCATGACAGTTCATGCGAGAAGGATGAACTTATCAACTGGCTTAAGAATTTCGGCTTCTGCAAGACGGAATATTACACGTATTATAACGGAGGCAGCACATCCTTTGTTGATATACTGTTCGGTATCAGGTACTATATCTCGAGGTTTGATGAGACATTGAAGCCTTATGATAAGCTTCCTTATGAGGGAAAATATCATGCATTTGAGAACGGTTATGCGCTTCCGATGGTTTACAGTGCCCCTGAGGATTTCAGGAATTATGTTTTTGACATCAATAAAAACACCTTTGCAAAGCAGAATGAGATCGCCGCGATGTGGGGAAGCAAAGAAGATATCTACATCAGGGCTGATACCGCTTTGGAGCTTAAGAATGTCAGGGAGGATGAAGAGGGGCACTATGTACGGACGGCTGATGAGGGTTATATTGATTATAATATAACCGTCAGCGAGGAAAAGCCGCTGTATCTGTTCTTCGCTGCGCCAGGCAGACAGGGAGCAGAGCTGTACATAAATGATGAGTATGTGGATCCTTATTTCACCGAAACGCACTGGGGTGTGATCTGTGCGGGAAGATACGGGATGGGTGATACGGTGAAGATCAGCCTTAAGCTTATTGATGAGGATATATGGATAAATGAAGCGGCATTTTACTATGAGGATGAGGAAGCGATACGTGAATGGAGCAGGCTTGCCGGGTCATTGAACGAAGGTATTGGTGAACTTAATGAGATCACCAGTTCGCATCTTACGTTTAATACCAATTTGGCTGAAGACAGGCTGGTCGTGTTGTCTCTTCCGTATGACAGGAGCTTCAGTATAACCGTTGACGGTAAGAAGGTGAAGCCGGTTCCTGCGCTCGAAATGCTTATGGGCATAGAAATACCGGCAGGTGAACACAGTGTTGAGATGAGGTATATTCCAAGAGGTACAGTTGCGGGAGCACTTGTGTCGGCAGCCGGTATCGTGATGTTTGTCATTTTCTTTTGTATAAGGTTCCGCAGGGAACAGTCGTTATCTCATAATCATTCCGATTAACGTAATCAAGCAGATAACCGCCGATCTCGTTCTCGTTGGGAGCGGGGTCGGCTTCTATATCCCCGCAGCTTAAGTAGCTTCCGTACTCATCATTCAGAACAAGGATCATATCGGGATATCTGTCGGGATTCATATTGTAGTACGGCTCTAGGCGTTCACTGTTAAACGGAGTCCGCCAGGTAGTCGGCGCGGCACATTTAAGGTCTGTGCACATATATCCGAACGGCAGGATCCTGGTAATAAAGATAGTACCTGTGCCGCTTCCTGTATTTTCAAGGTTCCCGCTCCGGCAGTATTTGTTGATCGTAGAAGTGACTACATTGTAGGCAACGTAATGATCTGCCGTTGTATATAATCCCTTGGCCGGTCCGTATGATATCTTAAAGTTGAGCATCTGTACCGGTGCATCGCGGTAGATGTTCACGAGCCTTAAAGTCATTGTCTGAACCAGGCAGACGCAGATGATCGCTGTACTGCACACGAGAAATACAGATCCGGTTTTCTTTATCGGAAGCATTTCCTTTGCGAACTGTTCAAGGATCAGGATGCAGCCGATGCTTGAAATAAAATGTCCCATAGACAGTACATACAGATATCCGTTTGAAGAGTAGCTGTATACGAGTGAAAATATAAATCCGCTGAGTACCAGAGTGCAGAAAAGCTTCATATCCTTCTTCTTAAGCATGAAAAAGAGAGGAAGTGTAAACAGACAGAGGGCTGTCTGGATGTATCCGGTATGTCCCAGCGAACATATGAACAGATCTATGAACAGGATCACGTCCGCAATGAAGATAAGAAAATAAAATGTATTGTTCCTGAAACGCTTGTCAAAGGATGCTGCAAAAGTAACGATCACGAGTATGTATGCGGCATATGCTCCGTACCCGAACACCTCGTTTATTCCGATGAAAAATTTCTGTAAGGGATAGATGAGGCTGGTTCCGTGTTCCTCATCACTCAGGACATAAGGTACTGCCCGGAAGAAATCGGAGAGCGAAACCGTGCACAGAAGGTAGATGAAAAATAATACCGCCGGTATCGCTATTCCGATAAAGGTGTATTTCAGTATTTCCCGGAGACGGGAACTGTCTGCTGCCTGTGCAGCTTCGTTCCCTTTTGCCAAGCGCCCGGATCTGTATATTATGATACCTGCCACGATGATGACTGCCAGCCATGCAAGGCTGAGTGTCGGCAGGCTCAGTACACTGAGTGCAAACAGTATGCCGGAAATGATCAGATGATTTCTGTTCAGGCTCTTGAAGTAATGGTAAACAAGAAGCATGGACATAAGAAACAACTGAACCGACATCGTGTAGTATGACATGGTTGCTATGTTCAGATGGGTATAGAACATCAGGCTCATTGAGCATGCCAGAGAGGTAAATACGGAGGCATGCTGTTTGAGAATGTTGAACATGATAACTGAATTCACTGTACTCATTACCACGAATACTATCCTGAAATAAAGGAGAACCCCTGTGTTGCTGCCCATGATGAGATAATACAGGGCATAGAAGGGAAGAAGGATGACGGATGAGAGTTGTGTCGGAAACCATTCGTGTTTGAAAATGGCGTCACCTGTAAAGAAACGGTGAACAGTTGAAAAATAGAAGGTCTCATCTGACCAGCAGAAGCTGTACATGCCCCTTATCAGCAGGATCAGTGCACTTAAGGCTATTATAATATAAGGGTAGCATGTGTTGATTTTCTTTAGTGCGTTTTTCATATTTCAAACTCCGGTTTTTCTTTTTTTAAATATGTGGTATATTATGATGGATTGCATGATACTGAAACATACCTGTTTGGAACAGTAAAATTATATCATAAACATATCATTTATTCCAACAGAGATAATAATGCAAAGGGGAAACGGTCATGGATCTTTATGAGAAAATCAGGGCGGGCGAGGAAAAGATCGCTCTAGTGGGCCTCGGATATGTCGGTATGCCGATAGCGGTTGCCTTTGCGAGGCAGGTTAAGGTTATAGGATTTGATCTCAATGAAGAGAAGATCAACAGGTACAGGAGCGGTGTTGATCCGACTCAGGAGGTAGGGGATGAAGTGATATCAACGACGACGGTTGATTTCACATGCGATCCGGCAAGGCTTAAGGAAGCAAGGTTTCACATCGTAGCCGTGCCTACTCCGATCAATCTTGACAAGACTCCCGATCTGCACCCGGTCGAATCCGCCAGCAGGATACTGGGGAAGAATTTGACAAAAGGGTCGATCGTCGTATATGAATCAACTGTTTATCCCGGTGTTACCGAGGATGTGTGCGTTCCCATTCTGGAAGAGGAATCGGGGCTTAAATGCGGAGTTGATTTCAAGGTGGGTTATTCACCGGAGAGGATAAATCCCGGTGATAAGCAGCACAGGCTTGAGAATATAAAGAAGATTGTTTCGGGGATGGATGATGATACTCTCGATCAGGTGGCAAAGGTATATGAACTGGTCATAGAGGCGGGCGTCCACAGGGCCGGAAGCATCAGGGTGGCCGAGGCTGCCAAGGTCGTTGAGAATTCTCAGAGGGACATAAATATAGCGTTTATAAATGAGCTGGCCATGGCTTTTGACAAAATGGGTATAGATACGAGTGAAGTCATCGATGCCATGAATACCAAGTGGAACGCTCTTGGCTTCAGGCCGGGACTTGTCGGAGGGCACTGTATAGGAGTCGATCCGTACTATTTCATTTATGAGGCAGAGAAGCTGGGATATCATTCGAGGCTTATTTCGTCGGGAAGACAGATAAATGATGATATGCCGGCCTTTGTCGGTGATAATATAATCAAATATCTCGTGCTTGCCAATAAACAGGTGAGACAGGCCAAGGTGGTCTTCTTCGGAGTCACATTTAAGGAAAACTGCCCCGATGTTCGTAATTCGAAGGTTATCGAAGTCGTTAAGCATCTTGAACAGTATATGATACGTCCGGTTCTTGTCGATCCCAGAGCAGATGCGGAGGATGTTAAAAAGAGCTACGGATATGAGCTGTCAGACATTAGTGAGGCGGGCGGCGCGGACTGTATCGTGCTTGCCGTAGCGCATGATGAATACAAAGCGATGAGCCTGGATCAGTGGAACGGCTTCTTCGGAAACTGTTCGAATGACGAGAAGGTCATTATAGATATTAAGTCAATCCTTGACAGGAACGAGGCTGTGGCCGGAGGCTACAGGTATTGGAGATTGTAGGATGTTATTGGTAAATGCGGATGATTTCGGGAAGAACGAAGAGATAAACAGGGCAGTATGTGAGGCATTTGAAAAGGGCTACATCAATTCGGCCACTCTTATGACAAATATGCCCGGAGCCCATGAAGCATATAAGCTTGCGAAGGACAACGGATTTGCGGACAGGGTCGGGATACACCTTAATATAACTGAGGGTATGCCGCTTACGGAGGGGATCAGGAACAATCCGCTTATCTGTTCCGCTGACGGAAGCTTTAATGCGGCGTTTTATCACAATACGAAATACAGACTGTATATGGATCGTCAGTCGATAGACAGGATAAAAGAGGAGCTGGATGCGCAGATAGGACTGTTTCTTGAAATGGGATTTACCCTTCTTCATATAGATTCGCATCATCATGTACATACCAATTATCCCGTGTACCGGGCCCTTAAGGAGCTTGGAGGGAAATATGATTATGAGTATATCAGGCTGTCAAGGAATCTGTATAAAGGCGGAAATCCCGTTAACGGGATATACAAAGGTATGTATAATGCGAATGTAAAGAGGCTTGCACGCCATACTTCGGGGTATTTTGGGGATTACAGGGATCTGATGGGGTATTTCGGACTCGATCATGCAAGGATGTCTGACAGAATGCGCGGTTCATCCGGGCAGACAGATGTTTTCTTTGAGAAAAATGATGTTGAGATAATGGTCCATCCTATGTATGACAATTCAGGAAAACTCACAGATACCGATATTCCGATGGACGAGCAGGATATCATACATTCTTGCCATTAATTATGTTTAATGATATAATTTTAACGATTATGAGTATCGGAAGGGGATAGTATGCCCTTTTGATGCTTCTTTGTGTATTGTATAACTATTTCGAGAGGAGTATGTCCGATGAAGGGAATCATTCTTGCAGGCGGCTCGGGAACGAGACTGTATCCGCTTACAAAAGCTGTATCCAAACAAATGATGCCGGTCTATGACAAACCGATGATCTACTATCCGTTGTCTATCCTTATGCTTGCGGGTATAAGGGAAATACTGATCATATCAACGCCAAGGGATCTGCCGATGTTCCGTGAACTGTTCGGAACCGGAGAGCAGCTTGGACTGTCTGTGGAATATGCGATACAGGAACAGCCCAGAGGTCTTGCGGATGCATTTATCATAGGTGCCGATTTCATAGGTGATGACAGTGTGGCGCTTATTCTGGGTGACAATATTTTCTACGGACAGAGCTTCTCCAGACTGTTAAGACAGGTGGCGGAGAGGAAAAAGGGTGCTACCATATTCGGTTATTATGTAAGGGATCCGCGCGAGTACGGTGTGGTTGAGATAGATAATAACGGAATGGCACTGTCGATAGAGGAGAAACCGGAGAAGCCCAAGTCCAATTATGCGGTGCCGGGGTTATATTTTTATGACAATGATGTGGTAAATATCGCAAAGAATGTTAAGCCGTCCGCCCGTGGTGAAATAGAGATAACAAGTATAAATAACGAGTATCTGTCCCGCGGTGAGCTGCATGTCGAGACGCTCGGCAGAGGGTTTGCATGGCTTGATACAGGTAATCATGATATGCTTCTGGCGGCTGCCGATTTTGTAAGCTCGATACAGAAACGCCAGGGTATGTATGTTTCGTGTATCGAAGAGATCGCATACAGAAGAGGCTTTATTTCAAAGGAGCAGCTTCTTGAGCTCGCCAAGCCGCTCATGAAGACGGAATACGGGAAATATCTTACCGAAGTGGCTAACGGACTGTAAATCATAAAGAGGGGATTTTACCGATAAGGGGTAGAAGCTTTAAAGGGAAAAGAAATGGGTAGTAACAGGAAAGATAACAACAATAACGGGAAAAAGCAGGTCAATTACACATCGGTTGACTGGAATGAATACAGGGTCAACAAAGGCACGGACGGGTCTAAAGCCGGGAATTTCAGGGTTGACGGAGCTGCTGATGATGTTTTTGATGAACGTATATTCAGGGGAATTGACGAGATAAACGACAGTCTTGCCAAGGGAATTTCCGCAGATGTGAATAATCAGAGAAACACCGGATCCGGAAGTAGGAAGTCCAAAGGCAGAAAGAAGTCTTTAAATACCAAGCTTGAAGAAATAAACAGGGAAAAAGCCAAAAAGGACAGATCCAGGAAAGAAAAGGCCGAACTGGACATACTTGAAAAGAACATTATTGAGATCACGTCCGGAAGCCATGATGATTTTCTGGCGGGCGCTGTTGAGATCGTAAATAAGGCGCTTGAAGAGAAGGCAGGCAAGGAGCGTCTGGAAGATACCGATGTAAACGGAACCTTTGAGCTGCCCAAGCTGGACATACATTTCGGTGATACTGCCGAACTTAAGAATATAAGGGATGCCATAGAAGGCACGGATTTTAGCAAGATGCTGGATGAGAAGGATCAGAAAGAGGGTATCGATCCCGGTTTCTTTGATGATCCCGGACTTTCCGAGGAGGCATTTCATAAGGATGAAACACACAGAAAGAACGGGCAGGTCAGGAAGGCAGATCAGACCTCATCAATAAAGGAGCCTGCGACTTCTGTAAACAGAACCGAAAAGTCAGCCGCAGACAGACGGAAGGAAACACCGGTAAAGAAACGTGATGAGTCGGTTTTAAAGGATGAAGTTATACTTGCCATAAATAAACAGGCCGAGGCATTTACGGGTAATGCAGAAATACTCGCGATCAAGAAGGAAGCCGAGGCACTTATAAATGATGATGATATTTCATCGATCAAGGAGCAGATCGGATTACCCGAGAGTAAATCTGATCAGAAACGCGTTAAGAAACAGGCGGAATCACCTGAAAAGAAAACCGAAGAGAAGCGTGTAAGGAAGCAGGAGGAATCACCTGAAAAGAAAACCGAAGAGAGGCGTATAAGGAAGCAGGAGGAATTACCTGAAAGGAAAACCGAAGAGAGGCGTGTAAGGAAGCAGGAGGAATTACCTGAAAGCAAACCCGAAGACAGACGTGCCGGGAAGAAACAGGAGGAGTTACCCGCAAGGAAACGTTCGAAGAGACCTGAAGAAGACATGCTCGTTGCCGCTGCGGAGGAAAAGCGCAGCGAAAAGCCTGTTATCAAGAAGAAAAAAGCCGTTTCGGATGAACCTTCACAGGCAAAGGAGAGCTCAAAGAAAAAGGGAAAAACCGGGTCGGCAAAGAATAATGCCGAAGAAAAGGTGATCATCAGGTCGGACGAACTTTCGGAGGATAAGAAGGAACGCAGAGCCTTAAAGAAAAAGAAGAAAAACAGAGAAAAAGCTGCTGAAGGAACAAGGAAGCCGGAGATCAAAGCTGCAAATAAGGACGCCGTTAAGAAGACAGCCGGCGATAATGGCAGGAATGCACCTTCGGCGGCAGGCGATAAAAAGATTAAAAACGCAAAGGCCGGTAAGAAAGGCATCTCTGATTTCAGGGCTAAATCAGCAGATTGGAAGGATAAAGAAACAATTAAAAAGACTGCAAAGAAGGTAACCTTTGCAGAGAGAAAGAAAGCATTTTCGGCAAGGCTCAGGAATGTCACACCGTTACAGTGGACGATAGCTGCAATGGCACTGATCATCTTTGTTTCGGGGATCATGACATCTGCTGTTTATGCGAATTATCAGGGCGAGCAGAATAAAAAGATCGCGCTTTCAAACCTTAATCAGTACAGGGAGGATGACAGTTACACCGCTGCGGTTGAAAGTGTGACCCGGGAGATGCTGCCCGAGGTGACGGAGGAACCAGAAGAGATTCAGGCCAGGATGCTGTCGCTTGAAATGTCATCTGTTGAAAAGGATTTGAAGATCAGGCTTGTGGATGATGAGGACAACCTGGTAAGGGATGTTACCTGGAGCGTTACCGTAAAGGAAGATGAGGGTGAGGATGCGTCAGATCCGTCAGATGAAGGGGATGATGAGACATCGCAGGGTGAGGTATATGAAGATGACGATCTGGATGGTGTCATCTACATTACGGATATAGCAGCCGGTGAATATGCGGTTACTCTTAATCCCAGCGAGTCACTGGCAGATTACATACTTCCTCAGGAAAAACAGTTGGTTTCCGTAAAGGCAACCATTGAATACAAGGTTATCGCAAATATAAGGGACGAGATCAAAACAGAGAAGGAAGTAAATGTAGCGCTGGAGGATCCGAACGGTAATCAGGCGGCGGATGTCGAGACCGCACCTCCCGCGAGCAATGATACAGTCGAATGGGTGGAATCATCCAAGACAGCTAACGGAGAGGAATTTGTCGAAGCTACTCCGGATCTTAGCAAGACCGCGGTTTCGGTTAAAAAGGACAGTGGCTTCATGACGGCTCTTGGCAATATCGGAAGAAATACGAGAACGTCATTTGCGAAAGCTTCTGTTCTCGGATTTAAGATGCCAATGGGTTATCTGGTGGCGGAAAATGAGAACATTGACAGCAACGAGACTGACATAGCGGCACCTAAGCCCACAGAGGCACCTGCACCTACGGAAGCACCTGCACCTACAGAGGCACCGGCACCCACAGAGGCGCCTAAGCCTACGGAAGCACCGGCGCCCACGGAAGCACCTAAGCCGACAGAGGCACCAAAGCCCACGGAGGCACCGGCACCCACGGAGGCGCCTAAGCCGACAGAGGCACCCAAGCCAACGCCAACGCCTGCCCCTACTCCGACACCGACACCTACGGGAGGAGATCTTCTGTTGGATAATCCTGCATCAGGCAATTTACTGGATACAGGATCAAAGACAAAAGAGGACGGAAGTCTGTCAATATCAGGGCCTTCGTCAGTCGTGGTCGGTTCGACCATTACGCTTTCCGCGCAGTATACGCCTTCAAGCGCAACAGTAAACTGGGGTGGATCGGACAGTGAGATCATATCTGTCAGTGATAACGGAAACACCTGTACGGTCAAGGGAATTAAGGAAGGTACGGCTACGGTAACCGCCACATGCAGTAACGGCAAAACCACGACCCTTACTGTGACCATTACGAAAGAAGAAGGAAAATACAGTGATGATGCCAAGCTGTATGATGCCAGCAAGAATCTGCTTTATGTACTGGACGGCGGCGAATACAGACCGGCTACATATGCTGATTACAAGAGCGGAAAGTTCACTGTATATTATCGTAAGCAGGAAGGCTTCCTGTATACGGGGTGGCAGGATATTGAAGGCAAGACATACTATTTCAGAAGAGACAATACCTATGTTACCGGAACCCAGATCATCCAGGGTATCAAATATACCTTTGGCGAAGACGGTGCGCTGTCCAAGGGATCGGGAACACTGGGAATAGATGTTTCGAAGTATCAGCCGAACATTAACTGGGCGTCCGTTAAGGCATCGGGAATTAATTATGTTATAATCAGATGCGGATACAGAGGAGCCAGTACTGGTGTACTCATTCAGGATCCGTACTTCACGTCGCATATCAAGGGAGCCAAGGCAGCAGGCCTTAAGGTCGGCGTCTACTTCTTTACAACGGCGCTCACGGAGACGGAAGCCGTTGAAGAGGCTAGTATGTGTGCGGCACTGTGTTCGGGATACGGAATAAATTATCCGATATTTATTGACTGTGAGAACAGTTCAAGGCCCGGATATAATTCATTGTCTGCATCGGAGAGGACCCAGATAATAAAGGCATTCTGTAATACAATAAGGTCTGCCGGATATACCCCCGGTGTATATGCGAATAAGACATGGCTCACCAGCTATATGAATGTATCGGCACTGTCGGGATGCAAGATCTGGCTGGCACAGTACACTCCCGGATCTCCGACATATTCGGGAAGATATGATATATGGCAGTATACGTCAAAGGGACGTGTCGACGGTATTAGCGGAAATGTTGATATGAACCAGTCATTTCTTGGATATTAAATAAAGAAAGAGGATTTTAAAATGGGCAAGATAAAGGTAGAAACATGCAATATTGAAGGACTTAAGGTTATAACACCTACAGTATTCGGTGACAACCGGGGTTATTTTATGGAGACCTACAACTTCAATGACTTTAAGGAAGCCGGGATCGATATGGAATTCGTCCAGGACAATCAGTCGGCATCCAAGAAGGGAGTACTTAGAGGACTTCATTTCCAGATCGATTACCCTCAGGACAAGCTTGTGCGAGTTATAAGAGGAGAGGTTTATGACGTAGCCGTTGATATGCGTACAGGATCGAAAACATACGGACAGTGGTACGGAGTAAGGCTGTCCGAAGAGAATAAGAAGATGTTCTTTATTCCCAAGAATTTTGCCCATGGTTTTCTTGTTTTATCGGATTATGCCGAGTTCGTATACAAATGTACGGATTTCTATCATCCGAATGATGAGGGCGGGATAATGTGGAATGATCCCGAACTGAATATAGACTGGCCGACAGATCCCGGAATGGAACTTATAATATCCGATAAGGATAAAAGGTGGCCGTCATTTAATGAGATAAGAAAGGACAGATAGGAACTTATGTCCCGAAAGAAGAAGCTTATTACCGCAGTTACGGTTGCGGTAGTGGCACTTAATCTGTATATAATCTTTCACCACAATCCTTTGGCAGACAGAACACAGGAAATAATCAAGAAGATCATTTCCTGTGTTATTTTGGAAGGATTTTACATAGTCTTCATTAAGATGTATGACAAGATAATTATCCTTCCCATAGAACTCTACCAGAACAGAAAGCTTATATGGAAGCTTGCGAAGAATGACTTCAAGACAAGGTTTGCCGGTTCGTATTTCGGTATCTTCTGGGGCTTTGTGCCTCCCATTATCACGGTTCTTCTGTACTGGTTTGTGTTCGGAGTTGTAATGCCGAACAGAGCGACCAATATAAAAGGTGATATGGAGCTGCCGTATATTTTGTGGCTGATCGTGGGAATAGTTCCGTGGTTTTACTTTTCCGAGGCTATTTCCGGAGGTACCAACGCATTGCTTGAGTACAATTATCTTGTCAAGAAGGTTGTATTTAAGATCAGCATACTTCCGATCATTAAGATATTGTCTGCATTGTTTGTACATGTTTTTTTCGTTTGTTTCACATTGATATTGCTTGCGTGCTACGGTTTTCTTCCCGATCTTTACACGCTGCAGCTTATCTACTATTCATTCTGTATGTTTATGTTTGTTTTGGGACTGAGTTATATAACCTGTTCTCTTATCGTGTTTTTCAGGGATCTGGGGCAGATGATCGCCATAGCGCTTCAGGTCGGTATATGGGCAACTCCGATACTTTGGAATCTGCATCTGCTGGATAACAAGCCGGTTATACGCTTCATAATAAAGCTCAATCCGATGACCTATATAGTAGAAGGCTACAGAGGTTCGATCTTTGATAAGATCGGGTTTTGGGAGACCTTCTATTCCACGGCATATTTCTGGATACTGACCGCTTGTACCTTTGCTGTGGGAGCACTTGTGTTTAAGAGATTGAAGATACATTTCGCAGACGTGTTGTAAAATGGAAAATGAAAACAGTCAGGTTGCCATTTCGGTCAACCATCTTACAAAAATATATAAGCTGTATGATCGGAACAGGGATCGTCTTAAGGAGGCTCTGCACCTTGGTAAGAATATCAATTTCAGAGAGCATTATGCCCTTAATGATGTGAGCCTCGAGGTTAATACGGGAGAGACGGTCGGAATAATAGGTACCAACGGCTCGGGCAAGTCAACCATACTTAAGATAATCACCGGAGTTCTTAATCCGAGCTCAGGTGAGGTTAAGATAAACGGAAGGATATCGGCGCTTCTTGAGCTCGGAGCGGGCTTCAACATGGAATTTACCGGTATTGAGAATATTTATCTGAACGGAACCATGATAGGCTTTTCCGAAGAGGAGATAGATGAGAAGCTTGACGATATTCTTGAATTTGCCGACATAGGGGATTTCGTATATCAGAAGGTCAAGACCTATTCGAGCGGTATGTTTGTGCGGCTGGCTTTTGCGGTCGCGATCAACATAGATCCGGAGATACTTATAGTGGATGAGGCTCTTTCAGTCGGTGATGTATTCTTTCAGAACAAATGCTACCGCAAGTTCGAGGATTTCAAGAAGCAGGGCAAGACAATACTTTTTGTAAGTCATGATCTTTCATCGGTAAGCAAATACTGTGACAGAGTCATCCTTCTTGAGAAGGGCAGGAAGATCGGAGAAGGCGGACCCAAGGAAATAATCGACATGTACAAGAAGGTGCTTGTCGGACAACTGGACAAGCAGAGTGACACAGGAAAGAGCGGTAAGATAAACACAGGCAGCAAGTGGAAGGACAGGATGCAGCTTAATCCCGATAAGGACGAGTACGGAAGCGGACTGGCGGAATTCGAGGATTACTGTGCATATGACAAGACAGGTGAGATAACCAATACCTTAATAAAGGGTGAGGAATTCACCGTTAAGGTCAGGGTGCGTTTCTTCGAGACCATTCAGGATCCCATACTTGCGGTGTCGTTTAAGAACAGGCAGGGAACGGAGATAACCGGTACCAATACAATGTTTGAGAAGTTGAATACGGGAATGCCGGGACCCGGTGATGTGATGGAAGCCACCTTTACCCAGAATATGAGTCTTCAGGGCGGAGAATATCTGGTATCTTTAGGCTGTGTGGGTTACAGGGAAGGTGAATTCACCGTATATCACAGACTGTATGACGTGTTTAATCTGACGGTCATATCTTCAAAGGATACAACGGGATTCTATGATATGGACAGTGTTGTGACGGTAACACTTAAGGACAGGCAGGAGGAAGCTTAACAGGTGTTGGCAGATTGCAGGGGGATGCATTGGCGGATATGGGTACGGATAAAATGGAAGCCATAGGAAATGTGGTGCTGAATTACAAATATTACAGCGGAGAGGATCTGTATTCGGAAGGTATCAATGAAGATCTTCTGCTTGACTATGTCACAAATAATCAAGAGGCGGATTACCCGCATGTGATCCAGAATACACGGTCGTGGTCTGTTATGTACCATCTGTCGAATGTCCGTGAGAACATCTGTAGCTGGCTTCCGATAAAGAAGACGGACAGGGTTCTTGAGATAGGCGCGGGATGCGGTGCGGTAACAGGCTGTCTTGCAAGGCTTGCGGGGCATGTGACCTGCATTGAGCTGAGTAAGAAGAGGAGCACTATCAATGCGGTAAGGCACAGGGAACTTGATAATATTGAGATCATTGTGGGGAATTTCGAGGATATTGAGCCGGAGCTTACCGGGAAATATGATTATATAACACTGATAGGTGTGCTTGAATACGCGGGAAGCTATATAAATTCCGAGGATCCTTACAGGGATATGCTTAAGAGGGTAAGATCGCATCTTACAGAAGGCGGAAAGCTTGTCATAGCGATAGAGAACCAACTGGGGCTTAAGTATTTTGCAGGCTGTAAGGAAGATCATACCGGCCGGTTCTATGAGGGAATAGAAGGTTATCCGGGTACGGAGGGTGTCAGGACATTTTCCGGGAAGAAGCTTAAACGCCTGCTTGAGGAAAGCGGTTATGCTTCGAGATTTTATTATCCTTATCCCGATTACAAGCTTCCGAATGTAATATATTCGGACGGATGGCTGCCCGAATGCAGCGAGCTTAATACCAATATCCGCAATTTCGATGCGGACAGGATGATAACCTTTGATGAGACAAAGGTATTTGATACACTTATAAACGAGGATATGTTTGCGGATTTTTCCAATTCGTTCCTTGTTATCGCCACCGAAGACAGGATACCGGACAGTGAAGTCTTTCCGGTTTTTGCCAAGTACTCATCGGAGAGATCAAGTGAATACCGTACGGCAACCATCATAGCTTCGGACGGACCGGGCGGGAAAAAGGAAGTGTACAAGACCGCATTAAGTCCTGAAGCCAATGCTCATATTGACAGGATATATCTTAATTATCTTGCGCTTGCCAAAGCTTTCGAGGGTACAGGTTTTGCGCCGAATGTGTGCAGACGCATTGATGAAGAGGATACGGGATCCGCGACCGAAGGCTTCAGGGATGATACTGCAGGACGAATAGGACTGGAATTCGTTGACGGGATCACACTAGAGAATTATCTTGATGATCTGGAGCAGGAAGGCAAATACGAAAGAATGCTTCTGCTGATGAAGCAGTATGAAGCGATGATCTGCTCGATCAGTACCGTGGACTTTGAAAATACCGACGGTTTCAGAGAGGTGTTCGGTGAATATATCGATAACGGGTATAAGGCTCCTGCAGTTTCGGATCTTGATCTGATATTTACGAATATCGTGTTTGACAGGGACAAGAAGGAGAACGGTGAGTGGACAGTGCTCGATTATGAGTGGACTTATTCGTTCCCGATACCTGCCAAATTCATCATTTTCCGCGCATTGTTTTATTATATACAGACCCACAGAAAAAGTGCGTTTATGTCTTATATCAAAAAACGCGGTATCAACCTTTATTCGGAGTTTGGGATATCACAGGCTGAGAAGGATCTTTTCGTCAGACTGGAAAAGCATTTCCAGCTTCATATAATAAAGGGTGCGCCTTCCCTTGAGGTTATGCATGAGCTTATGCCTGTGGCAACCGTAGATGCGTGCAGGGCGGCTGCCAGAGAGTTCAAATTAAAGTATCTTAACAATCCGGAGATTTATTACAGTAATGACGGGATATTCGTAAAGGACAGGCAGATTTATATGTTTGCCGGGACGGATGACGGTCATGTTTCCATCGATATACCGCTCAGCGCCGATATGACCTTCTTAAGGTTTGATCCGACCGAATACAGATGTCTGCTCAAGCTGGATTCGGTCATACTGAAGGACAAGGACGGAAATGATGAGCATCTTAAATCTTTCCTGACCAACGGTATAGTTCTTCCGGATATGACGATCCTGTTTGATACAATGGATCCGCAGCTGCATTTTCGTGACCTTCCCGGTAAAGAGAAGACCTTATGCCTTAAGTACAGTGTTTCCACGCCGGATGAGGAGTTGTTTAAGATACTTAGAAATCTGGCGCTTGAAAGAGAAGAACACAAGAAAAAGCAGCCTGTTATGATCGACAAAGTTCTTCGAAGAAAAAAGGACGGTCCACAGCCCGCGCCGGAAGGACTTAGAAAGGTAACGTTATTGAGTACATCTTACGAAGGAAATGTAAATGAGCATATTTGACAGGAAAAAACTGATCGAAGAGTATACTGAGGAAATCAAGAAGCAGACGGATCCGTATGGCTTTTTCTGCCGTAATGAGAATGTGAAAAGAGGGGAACATCATGAAGAGGGTTTCCCTCCTTTTTGCGTTATAGAAAGCCTCCTGGGACTCCTGTCCGGCCGGTACGGTACTGATTACGGCAGTGTTTTTTCGGATAAAAAATACATACTTTTAAGTGATCCCGGCAGTGAGTACGAGCTTGATGAGATAGGTGATTTCATTAATGGAAATGATGGTCTCGATCTTCTGTACTGGGATGAAGACAGGGTGCTTTCGGATAAACGTCATGCTCCGTTTTTTAAGCCTGACTGGTCTCCCGATACACTCCTTAACTGTAACTATATAGGGGATTCGTTCGTGGTCGGAGTAACCCTTGCCATCGGTATCATACAGAGTATGATGGAGGAAGCAAATATCCTGCAGTTATATGAACAGCAGACGGGAGAGAGTGAGATCAGATATGACTTTCTTTTAAGGGCGTCGGAGGCTGCCGGAAGGATAGTTCATCTTCCGGTCATAGCGCAGCATATTATGGATGAAACCGCTGATGATGACGAGATCTATGCCGAATATACATGGCGTAACCAATCACAGAAATATATCAAGCTCAGAAATGATGCATTTATAAGAAGAGGAATAAATATCTCATACGACAAGGTGTTCGAAAGAAAAGATAACAGCGTTATTAATAACAATGCTATCAATAACATCGTTATCAAACCTTCTGATGACTCAATGGATCTTTCGGTCATCATTCCGTCCAAGGATCACAGCGATATACTTATCGCCTGTCTTGAAAGTATCAGACGCTGCTTTATTCCGACTTACAATAAACATATCGAGATTATCATTGTAGATAACGGAAGCAGCAGTGCCGAAGGACTGAAGATCGAAGACTATCTCAGGGTTTACCCAAAGGAGATCCCGGTAAAATATATCTATAACAGGATGGAATTCAACTATTCGGTAATGTGTAATATTGGGGTCAGGGAAGCTTCCTGTGATATGTTCCTCTTCCTGAATGATGATATTGAACTGACGGATGACAATACACTGGAACGGATGTATGCCTATGCATCACTTGCTCATGTCGGCGCTGTCGGAGCGAAGCTTTATTATCCGGGCGGAAACATCATACAGCATACGGGAGTTGCGGTAGGGCTTGACTGCGGTCCCACACACAAGCTTGCCACATATCCGGATGATAAGCCGTATTATTACGGGAGAAATGTATTTAACCTGAATGTGCTTGCCGTCACAGGCGCCTGCCTCATGGTGACCCGTGAAAAGTACTTTAAATGTGACGGTTTTAATGATAAAATGGGTATTGGCTACAATGATATAGACCTGTGCATCAAGCTGTATGAACAGGGATATATGAACGTACTGCTCAATGAATGTATCCTGTTCCATCATGAATCGCTCTCGCGCGGACTGGATCATATGGATGACAATAAATACATGCGGCTTAAGGATGAACGGATGCTGATGTATGATCTTCATCCGTGGATACTTAAGGACGGTGATCCTTTTTATTCGGTAAATCTTATTTCGGATACTCTTGATTATACGGTAAATATAATGCCTGATTATGCCGTGAGATCGCTTCGGAACTCACTTGTTGAGGATGAGAAGTTAAGGCTGAAGATCACCGCACTGGTAAGGGAAGATGAAAGGAACACGGAGCAGGGAGGCCGGGCAGCCGGCAGACACAGGGGAAGCGGTAAGGTACATTTCAACATTGAGCGTACCGGAACCTTCCGCGGAATAATGAAGGATGAAGAGGATTACTACTGTATAGAAGGCTGGGCTACTCTTTCGAAGAGAGACAATGCGCTTTATACAACAGAGATCGCTCTTGTTCCGGAAGACGGTGAGTGCCTTGTTTTTGATACGTTCAAGGTGAGCAGGGAAGATGTTGCGGTAGTGTTCGTAAATGAGAAGAACCTTTTTCTGACGGGTTTTGTCTGCAAGATCAATGCGAGCCTTCTTAACAAGGACGAGGTGTACAGGATCGCCGTGATAAAGAGATCGGGTCTGACCGGGAAGAAATATGTAGCTTTGGGAGATTATTATGAACCTTCAAGAGGATACAGAGCAGCTAAAGAGTGAGTACTACAGGGAACTGTACGAAAAAGAACTTAAGAAAAATGAAGAGCTCACTTCGAAGCTGGTTGATATAGAGGCTGAGAATGCGGATCTCACATATAAGCTTGACAAGGTGAGAAAGAGTAAGCTGTGGAAGAGTATATATCCGTTCAGGCTGGCGTATTCCCATTTCAGGAATATGATAACCAGGATAAAACGTTACGGAAATCTCAGGAATCTGCTTGATAAGATAAAGAGCAAAAGGATAGAGAGGGCGGCATATAAGAGCTACGGAACGCTCAGCATGCCTGATGAAGAGACAAGGAAAGCACAGAGAAATACCGGGTTCAACAGGAAGATCAGGTTCAGTATCCTTGTGCCGCTGTACAACACTCCCAGAGGTTTTCTCACGGAAATGATCGATTCGGTAATTTCACAGACCTATGAGGGATGGGAGCTGTGCCTTGCCGACGGATCGGATGATGAGCATGCAGAGGTAGGCAGAATATGCCGAGATTACGCGGATAAGGACAAGCGGATCATTTATCGGAAGCTTGATGAGAATCTCGGAATATCGGGAAATACCAATAAATGCCTTGAAATGGCAACGGGTGATTATATAGGACTTTTCGATCATGATGATCTGCTGCATCCCTGTGCACTGTATGAGTATATGAAGGTGATCGATGAACAGGGTGCGGACTATATTTACTGTGACGAGACCACATTTAAGGGTAACAGTATAGATGATATGGTCACTCTGCATTTCAAGCCCGATTTTGCGATCGATAATCTGAGGGCAAATAACTATATCTGCCATTTTTCAGTATTTTCCAGGGAGCTTATAGACAATACCGGACTGTTCAGATCCGAGTTCGACGGGTCGCAGGATCATGATCTTATATTAAGGCTTACGAACAATGCTAAGAAAATAGTCCATGTGCCCAGGATACTGTACTATTGGCGATCACATGCGGGTTCCGTGGCATCCGACATAAATGCCAAGACCTATGCGATCGATGCGGCAAAGGGTGCGGTGGCCGCACATCTTACACAGTGCGGGTTTGAGGGCTTTAAGATCGAGAGCTCAAGAGCGTTCGAGACTATCTTCAGGATAAGGTATAAGCTGCTTGCCAAGCCTCTTATTTCGATAATCATACCAAATAAGGATCATGTCACTGATCTGAGGAGATGTCTGGATTCACTGCTTGAGAAGACATCCTATGACAATTACGAAGTCATAGTTGTCGAGAATAACAGCACGGATCCGGAGACCTTCGCATATTATGAAACGATACGTAAGCATCCGGCGATAAATGTGGTCAGATACGAAGGTGAATTCAATTATTCAAGGATAAACAATTTCGGAGTGTCCCATGCAAAGGGTGAGTACCTTGTGCTTCTCAACAACGATACCGAGGTGGTCACAAGGACGTGGCTTGAGGAGATGCTGATGTATGCACAGCGTGAGGATGTCGGAGCCGTAGGATGCATGCTTTACTATGAGGATTACTCGATCCAGCATGCCGGTATTGTTCTCGGTCTCGGAGCACACAGGACGGCAGGCCACTCGCATTATCGTATGAGTAAGGATAACCTGGGCTATATGGGGCGTCTGTGTTATGCACAGAACGTATCGGCAGTCACGGGAGCCTGTCTTATGACATCCAGGGCTGATTACGATTCGGTAGGGGGTCTCAACGAGGAGCTTAAGGTGGCTCTTAATGATGTGGATTACTGTCTTAAGCTCAGGAAAAAGGGACTGCTGAATGTGTTTACTCCCTTTGCGGAGCTGTTCCATTACGAATCACGCTCCCGCGGAAGTGATGAGACAGGCAGAGCCGATAAAGAACGTGAAGCCCGCTATAATAAGGAATGTGAACTGTTTAAGAGTATCTGGAAGGAAGAGCTTGAAAAGGGAGATCCGTACTTCAATCCCAATTTCTCGCTTGACCACAGTAACTTTGTTCTTAAAGGCGACCCCAAATCAATGGTGTCGTAGATAAATAAATCAGCCGGCTATTTCAGGTTGAAGATAACAAAAGGAGGTATAACTATGGGTTATATGGATCAGTACAGGTATTGGAGAGAGGATCCGTACTTTGATGAGGCTACAAAGAAGGAACTTGCTTCCATCGAAGACAATGAGACCGAGATCGAGGAGAGGTTTTATAAGGATCTTGAGTTCGGAACGGGAGGACTGAGAGGAGTTATCGGAGCCGGAACCAACAGGATGAATATCTATACCGTAAGGAAGGCAACCCAGGGACTGGCCAATTATATCATAAAGCAGGGAGCGCAGGATAAAGGAGTTGCAATATCATACGATTCAAGGCGAATGTCTCCCGAATTTGCGGATGAGGCAGCGCTCTGCCTCAATGCAAACGGTATCAAGGCTTATGTGTTTACTTCACTGCGTCCCACACCTGTGCTTTCATATGCCGTAAGGAAGCTTAAATGTACGGCAGGCATCATGGTGACAGCAAGCCACAATCCGCCGGAATACAACGGATACAAGGCATACTGGGAGGATGGTGCACAGATCACATCCCCGAGGGATGTTGATATCATCAATGAGGTTAAGGCCGTAACCGATTACAATGATGTTAAGACAATGAATAAGGAGGAAGCGGTTGCGAAGGGGCTCTACATTCCCATTGATAAAGATATAGATGATCCGTACATGGAAGAGCTTAAGAAGCAGATAATCCATCCCGAGGTTATTAAGGAGATGGCTGATGACATCAAGATCGTATATACACCGTTTAACGGTACGGGAAATCTTCCGGTAAGACGTATACTTTCGGAGCTTGGCTTCAAAAAGGTATTCGTTGTTCCCGAACAGGAGAATCCGGATCCCGATTTTACCACTCTTGAATATCCCAATCCGGAGGATCCCAAGGCCTTCACGCTTGCGCTTAAGCTTGCGAAGGAAAAGGATGCCGACATCGTGCTGGCAACGGATCCCGATGCAGACCGTCTGGGTATCTATGCAAAGGATGCCGCAACAGGCGAATATATACCGTTTACCGGAAATATGTCCGGCATGCTCATTGCGGAATACATTTTAAGGGAGCGTACTGCAGGTGGAACAATGCCTAAGGATCCGGCACTTGTTAAGACGATAGTAACGACCAATCTTGCGGATCCCATATGTGAAGCATACAATGTTAAGCTGATAGAGGTGCTTACCGGCTTTAAGTATATCGGTGAGCAGATCAAGTGGTTCGAGGAGAACAATACATACAATTATGTATTCGGTCTTGAGGAGAGCTACGGATGTCTGGCAGGAACACATGCAAGGGACAAGGATGCGATCGTTGCCGTAATGTGCCTGTGCGAGGTTGCTGCATGGTGTAAGAGCAAGGGTATGACCGTATGGGATCAGATGATCAATATTTATAAGAAGTACGGCTTCTTCAAGGAAGGCATCCATACCCTTACAATGAAGGGAATTGAAGGAGCACAGGAGATACAGAACATAATGGATAAGCTCCGCAGCAATCCGCCCAGGGAGTTCGCAGGTCTTAAAGTGCTTCAGTTCAGGGATTACAAGAAGAACGAAGTGATCGATATGGCTACAGGCGCCAAATCCGGGACCGGACTGCCCGAATCAAACGTTCTGTATTTCGAACTTGAGAATAACTCCTGGTGCTGTGCAAGGCCTTCGGGAACAGAACCCAAGATAAAGTTCTATATGGGCATAAAGGGAGACAGCTTAGAGGATGCGGATGCTAAGCTCACTGAATTAAAGGATGCGGTTATAGCTGCCATTTAAGTTATTGCCGTGTAAGAAATAATGAACGAGCTGTTTACAAAGCTTTGGAGCAGAGAATGGGTAAGAAGGACCATAACGGTTCTTCTTACACTCATGGCTCTCGTCTCACTTGTGCAGGGAATAAGGAATGCCGGGGAATTCAGTCAGGATTTCCAGTGGGATGCAGCCAAAGCATTTACCATGAGAATAAATCCGTATGATGAATCCATGCATCCGGGCGGAGTCTTTGAAGCATATGGATTCGGGGATTATTACCTTCAGATGGAAGCTAACCAGTTTCCATCACTTTTGATGCTTTTAATTCCGTATACTTTTTTACAGCCTCTTACGGCAAGGTATGCGTGGATAGTATCAAATCTGCTGTTTACGGCAGGGATCGTATTCCTGTTAAGAAAAACCTTTTTAAGAAATGCGGATAAGGATATATTTGCGGTATTTATGCTGCTTATGATCGCAGGCACACCGTACAGGAATCAGCTCGGTGTCGGGCAGCATACCCTGTTTGCCTTTTTCTTCTTTCTTCTTGCGGTGTGGTCCGATACACAAAAAAACAGAAAGGCGGCTTTTGCCGGAACCGTGCTGTGCCTGTTTGTCTGCTATTTCAAGTACACCCTGACAGTACCGCTGTGTCTTTATTTTGTGTACAGGAAGAGGTATGCACAGATAGCTGTATCTGTATTTATGCATGTAGTACTGACAGCCGTATCGGCATGGTGGCTTGGTGACAGCTTTATAAACATGCTGATCAAACCGCTTAAGGTTTCAAGCGCTCTTGCAGCAGAGGGAGGCCTGGACTTCGGTGCGCTTCTTGGAGGTTCACCTTTAGCATATGTAATGGCATTTGCCGTGATGGTATTTTTACTCATCCTTTCTGTGATGCTTGGAAGGATGAAAGAAAGGCAGGATAAGAACAACAGTGATAATACTGCGCATGAACGGATGCTGAATGATCCTGCCGGCAATGAGCTTATGAGTGTACTTATACTCTGGTCGCTTATAATCACCTATCACAGGACCTATGATTTCTTTGTAATGGTAACGGTGCTTGCATTTTATCTTGCAAAGGAGAGGAGCCTGTTTCTTAAGACAGGATATGGAGTTGTGACTGTGGCTGTATTCTTCGGACTGAGGCTGTTTTCGGAATCGGCTCCGTCGAAGATACTGGTCGGGATATTATATTATGCATTTACACTTACTGTTACCGGGACTGTTATATCCGGACTGTCGAAGGACATGAAATAGAAGAGGAAAGTATATTACAAATATGGTTAAGGAAGACAGCCTGTATATTGTTATACCGGCTTATAATGAAGAAGAGAATATAAGGCAGGTTGTAGCGGACTGGTATCCGATAGTGGATGTAAGGAGCGGAGACAGCCGTCTTGTTGTCGTAAATGACGGAAGCAAGGATAATACCTTAAACGCATTAAGGGAATTACAGAAGGAACATCCCAAGCTTGTTGTTCTTGACAAGGCGAACGGAGGGCATGGTTCGACCATACTGTACGGATACGATTATGCACTTAAGCAGGGAGCGGAGTACATCTTTCAGACTGATTCCGACGGACAGACCTATGCATCCGAATTTGATGCTTTCTGGAATGAGAGAAACAGCTATGATATGCTGATCGGTCACCGGAATCACAGGGAGGACGGGTTGTCAAGGGTGATCGTCACCAAGGTCCTTAAGCTTGTAATAGGAATGTGCTTTCATGTCAGTGTTACAGATGCCAATACTCCGTACAGGCTTATGAGGGCCTCCGTCTTAAGGGAGGAGATCGGTCTTGTACCCAAGGATTTCTTCCTGTCAAATGTACTAATAACCGTACTGTTTACAAAACATCTTCGCAAGATCAAGTACATTCCGATAACCTTCCGTCCCAGGCAGGGAGGCGTGAATTCAATAAATCTTAAGAGGATATTTAAGATAGGACGTCAGTCGCTCAGGGATTTCAGGGAACTTAACAGGAAAATGTAGAAGGGGCATTTTTGTTTATATGAAAAAAAGAAAACTTATTGAACAGATACTTAAATTCGGAGTTGTGGGAGGAATAGCGTTTCTTATAGATTTTGTGGTATATACGGTCGCAAATAAGCTGCTTCCTTTTGAGAAGGGTTATATAGCAGCCGGGGTTCTGGGCTTCTCCATATCGCTGATCTTTAACTATCTTGCCAGCATGAAGTTCGTGTTCGAAAGAAGAGAGGATACGAGCAGGCAGAAGGAGTTCACCATATTTCTGGTGCTGAGTCTTATAGGACTTGTACTTAATGAACTGTTTCTGATGCTTTATGTTGAAGGTATGGATGCCCATATCGGATGGATACATTCTATACATGAGGCGATATACGGCTTTATCGCTTCGAAAGGGATTAAAGCGGTCGGGAGTGTTCAGGAGCTGGCTGAGTTCTTCGCCAAGATATTTGCCACAGCTCTTGTGATGGTATACAACTTCATAAGCCGAAAGATGATCTTGGAGAAAAAGAATTAACAGGATGTGATATATATGAATAAGTATAAAAGAGTAATATCGTTGATCACGGCTGTCATGCTGCTGTCGGGAGCCGTGCTGTCAGGATGCGGAGCTGAAGATACAAAGGATCTACCCAATATTGATATACAGGAAAATACTGATCCCGTGATAGATACAACAGACAGTACGACCGTATCCGGTGACAATACGGAAAATGCTGTTGATGATACAGACAGTACAATGCTCAATGTCGATGCGCAGGATGCGGTGTCGTATTCATCGATACCGGTCGGGGAAGAAATTAAGGAAGATGAAGAGGTTAACGAAGTGGTTGATGAAAAAGATCAGGTGCTTCGTACCGAAGACGGCAAGATAATAGTAGACCTCATCATGTTCATGGGGCAGAGTAATATGTCGGGTACCGGAGGTAATGTGGACTATGCTCCCAAGGTTCCCGAAGGCCACGGATACGAATTCAGGGCAATATCCGACCCGACGAGGCTTTATCCCGTGGAAGAGCCCTTCGGCATAAACGAGAATGTGCCGGGAGCTATAGAGGATTTTCCGATAGCAAAGAGAGGCTCGCTTGTGTCGGCCTTTGTAAATGAATATTATGAGCTGACCGGAGTACCCGTGGTTGCCGTATCGGCATCATCGGGGGGAAGGGATACGGCATTCTGGATGAGTCAGCCTGTAACACAGGACTTTGCCGAGAGGCAGAAAAGAGCTCAGGTATGGCTGGAAAGCAATAACTATTATATCCGGAAGCAGTATGTCATATGGCTGCAGGGTGAGTCGGATGCGGAAGACGGGCTGACACCGGAACTGTACAACCAGAATATGGATAACATCATCCGTCCGCTCTTCATAGGAGGTCTTCAGAAGGTATTTATCATAACGCCCGGAAGAACACTTACCGGCAGGCGCTTTTTTGATAATATAGTCTATTCCCAGATCAATATGTGTAAGACGAGCGGCTATTATGCACTGGCTACGACAGTACTTAACGGAGTGAGTACCGAGTATATGGTAGATGAGTATCATTACAATCAGTCAGCTCTCAATCTTGCGGGAAGGGAAGCGGCTAAGAGTGCGGCCTACTATACACTTAACAGAAAAGAGATGTGCCTGTACAATTACAGGGATGATGAAGTATATGTACCCGAGGGCTTTGAATACACCGAGGAAGAAATGAAGGTTGAACCCGTTGATTTTAACGAGAACGGTGATCTGGTGAGGTATTAGCATGGATAAAATACTTGTTTTCATACCGGCATACAATTGTGAGAATCAGATAATCAGGGTACTCGAGCAGTTCGATGACGAGGTGCTTGAGTATATATCGGAGATAATCGTGGTAAATAACCGCAGTACCGACAATACCGAAATGCTGGTTGCCGCATACATAAGACAGCATAAGGAAATACCGGTATCCCTGCTCAGGAATAATGACAATTACGGGCTGGGCGGATCCCATAAGGTCGCGTTTGATTATGCGGTTAATAACGGTTTTGAGTATGTGGTGGTCCTGCACGGTGACGATCAGGGTTCAATAAAGGATTTCCTGCCGGTCTTTAAGAACAGGTATTACAGAAAGCATGACTGTGTGCTCGGAGCCAGGTTTATGGTCGGTTCGAAGCTTAAGGGATATTCGCTGTTTAGGACCTTTGGGAATATCGTTTATGATTTTCTCTTTGCGTCGGTGGTACGGAACAAGATATACGATCTTGGTTCGGGTCTTAATATGTACAACGTCAATATGCTTAAGGACAGATATTACGTGAAGTTTCCTGACAACCTCATGTTTAACTACTGTATGATCCTGGCAGCAGGCTACTACGGGCATGATATCAGGTTTTATCCGATATCATGGCGGGAGGATGATCAGGTCAGTAACGTAAAGATGGTAAATCAGGCAGTCACGGTACTTAAGATGCTGAGAGATTACCGGAGAAATCCCGATGTGATAAAAGGAGAGTACAGGGAAGTCGTAATACCGGAGTACAGGGCCGAGATCATAGCATAGCGGTGGATGATTGGATATGATTAAGTTGATATTTGCAGGCATTCTGTGTGTAGTATGGTTTTTCCTGATACATACAGTCAAGATGTTCCGTATGTATCTTGTGCTTGTGGAAAATAAGATAACGTTTGTAAGATTCGTGGCAGCCTACTGCAGAACGACACTGCTCAACCTGATCGTTCCGTTTAAGCTTGGTGAGATATACAGGATGATCGTATATTCAAGGCTTACGGGAAGCCCGGGTGTCGGTATTGCGGGTGTGGTGGTAGACAGATTCTTTGATACACTCGCACTGGTATTTATCCTTTTGCCGCTCCATGCACTGTATCCTTCCGGTATTTCTGCGGTGTCGGTATTTCTGTTTGTGTTTGTAGCCGTTGTGATCTTTGTGTTTGCGATGTTTCCTGCGGCATATAAGTACCTTAATAAGTACATAATCATTAATCGTGAATCAAGGAACTCGATGACTGTGTTAAGATGGCTCGAGGTGCTTAATAACGGATATGAATATGTAAGGAAGCTGGTTTCCGGGAGATATGCCCTGATAGCGCTGATGTCTTTTGGCGCGTGGGTGCTTGAAGGCGGACTGCTGTTTTTTATAGCGGGGGTACTCGGTATTCCTTTTGACGCAGGTGATTTTTCGGATTACATTACATCAATCCTGTCAACTGCGCACAGTGAGCTTCAGGGGAAGTATACATGGTTCAGTATTATCGTGATGGCGATATTTACCGTTCTGACTCTGGCAGCTGTCCTGGCAGGCAGGAACAGATACAGATCGAAACAGGTCAGGAGCAGAGAGGTTTAGATATATGCGTAAGGTTTTGATAATATATGATGATTCAAGAAAGCCCGGTCAGGAAATAAGTCAGATAACCGGACGAAAGAGCTTCGGAAATATCATCTTCAAGCGGTTATCTCTAAGACAGAGGACAGGGGACAGGCTTGCGGGGCTTAAACATGTGGAGGCCTTTATTGCGGCAGGCGATACCGAAGCGCTTAAAAATATTGATGTTTCTGCCGAACCGGCTGTGTTTAAGCTGTATTCCGATTTTGAAACTGCTGATATTGATGCGGTCAATGTACTTCTTGAGAAATCATTATATGTGAAGGAGAATTATTCGGTCATCTGTGAAGGCAGGATCGCGGCAGTGATCTATCCTTCGTTTGATGCATATAAAGCTCAGAGGAATATATCTGATGAGGAGGAATATGAGAAGATCGTTTCGCCGGCATTTATTTCCCTCGCGGATGCCGGCAATTTCAGAACCTTTATAACGAGCGGCTTTGACGCAAGGTTCTTTAATGCGCTTGAGGGTGATGACTATACGGTGGTAAAACGCTCAGCCTCTGTTGATAAGCTGAGAAGGGAATACACCTACTTCACTCTCCTGCCTCCCGAAATGAAGCAGTGGTTCGCAACGGTATATGATTACAAAGAAGAAGCTGACAGTGCTTCATATTCAATAGAGCGGTATCATATGACAGACCTTGCCATCAGGTATGTTCACGGAGCAATAGATGAGGAAGAATTCAGGGCGATCATGGAGCGTCTGTTCCATTTCATCAAAAGCAGAAAAGTAAAGCAGGTTAGCGATGATGAATACAACAGCAACGCAAAGTCCCTGTATATAGACAAGGTTCTTGAACGGACAGAGACTCTTAAGGGTCTTAAGGGCTATGACAGGATAAGTGATTATATAGCGACGGGTACGGATTACAGGAACATAGATGAGATAGTGGACAGATACAGGGGTCTGTATGAGCGTATCACCGGGGGACGCAGGTTCATGAAGCTTATGGCTGTGGGACACGGCGATCTGTGTTTTTCAAATATCCTGTACAATCATGATGCGAGGCTGCTTCGCCTTATCGATCCTAAGGGAGCGATGACTGAAGATGAGATGTATATGAATCCGTATTATGACATAGCCAAGCTGTCGCATTCGATCTGCGGGTCATATGATTATTTTAACAGCGATCAGTATGAGATATCCGTTGATGCCGGAATGAAGCTGAAGCTTAATATAGACAGTGACAATGACAGATACATTAAAATATTCTATGAGTATCTGCATGGAAATGATATTGATGTCAGGCTGATCAGGCTGTATGAAGCATCACTGTTTCTGTCAATGCTTCCTCTTCATATTGACAGGGAGAAGAAGGTACTCGGATTTATACTGAATGCGATAAGGATAATGGATGAAACGGAAAAGGGAGAATTGTAAAGATGGAAAGTGATGTATTAACATTCATCTTTGACATAGACGGGACGCTGTGTCCCATAAAAGGGACAGATGAAAGATATGAGGATATGGTTCCTTATGCCGGAATGGTGGAAAGGATCCGTGAGTATAAGAAACAGGGTGCGAAAATAGTACTGTTTACATCCCGGAACATGAACACTTATAAAGGAAATATCGGCCTTATAAATGCCAATACCGCCAAGGTTGTGCTGGAATGGCTGAAGAAATGGGATATTCCGTATGATGAGATAATCTACGGGAAGCCCTGGCCGGGACATAACGGCTTTTATGTGGATGACAGGACGGTAAGACCGGATGAATTTCTTAACAGGACTGTAGACGAACTTAAGGATATATGTAAAAAGAGCAGGTGCGATGGGAATAACCGACAGACTGAACCAATTTAATATGAAGCGTGCTCTGAATTATCTTAAACGTAACGGAGCGAGAAAGACATATTTCAAGGTAATGGAGCGTCTCGAACGGGATGATGATGAAAAGTATTATACAGGCAGGGTACTCTCCGAGCGGCCGGAAAGAACGGAACTGGAGAGGGAAAGGAACCGTAAGTTCTTCCACAATTACAAGTTCAGCATACTGGTTCCCGCATATAACACCGATCCGAAAGCCTTTAAGGAGATGCTTGATTCGGTGGTGGAACAGACCTATATGAACTGGGAGCTGTGCATAGCGGACGGAAGTACGACGGAAACGGTAAATGAAACCCTGAAGGCTTACCGTAACGGACTTGACGAGCAGACAGGGAAAAAGATACGTTATCAGAGGCTTAACGCAAACAGGGGTATAGCAGGGAATTCAAACGGCGCGTTGGTAATGGCTTCGGGTGATTATGTCGGACTGCTCGACCATGATGATGTGCTTACTCCCAATGCTCTGTATGAAATAATGGAGGCATTGGAATCGGGTATTGAAAGAGACGGAAATATATATACCAGCAGATTTAAGGCATTCTATTCGGATGAAGATAAGACCGATGAAGATGGGACAAGATATTTTGACCATCATATCAAGCCCGGTTTTGATATAGACCTCCTCAGGAGCAACAATTATATCTGCCACTTTTTTGTGGTCAGGACAGCCGTTGCACGTAAGGCGGGAGGTTTTCGGAGCGAGTATAACGGGGCGCAGGATCATGATTTTATCTTCAGGTGTGTGGAACAGTTAAAGCCCGATGAGATATATCATATTCCCAGGGTGCTGTATCACTGGAGATCCAGTGAAACGTCAACTGCCGAGAATCCGGACAGTAAACTGTATGCATATGAGGCAGGAAAGAAGGCGGTAAGAGATCATCTTGACAGGCTTAAGATCAAGGCAACTGTGACCGATACCGCGCATCTTGGATTTTACAGAGTCAGGTATGAGGTTGATTCACCCAAAATAAAAGAGCTTACAAAGGAAGAGTGGGATTATCTGACTGCCGACAGATTTAAGGCGATCGAAGAAGATTACATAATGATCATGGGGAATGATATAAAACCCGTAACAAAGGACTATCTTACGGAACTTGCCGGAATGCTTGCGCGTGAGGAAGTGGGTGCTGTCGGAGGCAAGATACTGAATAAGCGTGGCGCAATAGACAGTGCCGGATATATGTTTGATGAGTCGGGAAAGCTTAATGCGGCATACAGAGGGATGAACGGCAATTATTCCGGTTATCACCACAGGGCGTCCATACAGCATAAGGTAGACGGGCTTGCGGCCGACTGTATGATGATCAAGAAGGCTGCCGTTGAGTTCACCGATAAGCCTGTTTTTTCCGACAGATATATCTCGGTATATGATCCGTTTGCCGTATTTAAACGAAAACGATAAGTAGAAAGATATAAATGTATGAGGAAGCAGTGAGCATGGCAAGGGTCAGTGTGATAATACCCAATTATAACGGAAGTAAGTATTTAAGGGACTGCCTTGCTTCGCTTAATGAGGCTGTAGCTGAGTATGAGTACGGCGAGGCTGAGATAATAATTGTTGATAATGCATCCACAGATGACGGCATTGAGATAATAAAGGAATGCTGTCCTGCGGCGAGGCTTATAATGCTTGACAGGAATTACGGGTTTTCGAGAGCCGTAAATGAAGGGATAAGGGCATCGCAGGGGAAATATGTTATACTGCTTAACAATGATACAAGAGTATTCCGTGACTTTATCTCAAGGCTTGTACAGGCAATTGGGAAGGATGAAGGTATTTTCTCGG
Source organism: uncultured Lachnospiraceae bacterium (assembly GCA_946623875.1). Classification (GTDB taxonomy): domain Bacteria; phylum Bacillota; class Clostridia; order Lachnospirales; family Lachnospiraceae; genus UBA2868. The sequence goes on from CAMORO010000009.1 coordinate 32,409, forward strand.
TAAGTGCCAGGATGCTTAAGATGTCTGAACCGGAGCTGATTGATTCCGCGGGAGATATGTACTGCTGTCTCGGATGGGCTTTTGCAAGAGGTAAGGACAGACCGTCTGCACAATATGATAAGAAAGCGGAGATATTCTCTGCCTGTGCGGGTGCTGCGATATACAGAAGAGCGGTATTTGATAAGATAGGTTACTTTGATGAAGAGCATTTCGCTTATCTTGAGGACGTCGATATAGGATACAGGGCGAGGATAAACGGCTACAGGAATATCTATGAGCCTTCGGCTTGTGTATATCACGCAGGAAGCGGGATAAGCGGTTCAAGATACAACAGGTTTAAGATAGATCTTTCGTCCCGTAATAATGTGTACGTTGCATACAAGAATATGCCTTTGTTACAGCTTGTTTTAAACCTTCCTTTCCTGGTTGCCGGAACATTTGTCAAAACGCTGTTTTTTGCAAAAAAGGGTGAAGGATTAACATATATCAAGGGGCTTTTAAAGGGATTGATGCTGTGCGTGAAAGGCAGGAAATATCCGTTTAAAAAAGAAAATTTCGGTAATTATATAAGGATCCAGTTCGAATTGTGGAGAAATATGTTTATACGGCTCCTTGGCTGAGCCGGTGAAGAATTATGATCAAAGACAATCAGACCTTATTTAACAGAATACATGTATTTGTCGATGCCGCAATAATCGCAGGAAGCTACTGGCTGTCATGGTGGCTTAAGTTCAAGAGCGGATGGATCGATTATTCAATGAGTCTCCCCGTAAGTTATTTCAGGAGAGTACTGTACTTTGTTGTGCCTGCTTATCTTCTTCTGTATTATTTCTTTAATCTGTACAACAGTAAGAGAGCATCGGGACGTAAGAAGGAATTCTACAATATAGTACAGGCCAATACGGTGGGAAGTCTCGGTCTTATCGTTGCAATGTACATGATGAGACAGACTCATTTCTCGCGTGAGATGATCCTGATATTCTGGGCCGTGAACATCTTCATGGAGACCTTCGTGCGAAACATCATCAGGTATATACTGAGGTTCTTCAGGAAGAGAGGATACAATCTTAAATATGTCCTTCTGGTCGGTTATTCGAAGTCGGCAGAGTCATATATTAACAGGATACGCCTGAATCCGCAGTGGGGATACGTGGTCCGGGGAATTCTTGATGATCACGTTGAACGCGGCACGATGTATAAGGGTATCAAGGTGATGGGAGTCATAGATAACCTGCAGATGATCCTGGAAGAAAACAAGCTGGATGAGATAGCCATCACCTTAAGCCTTAAGGAATACTCACGTCTTGAGGAGATCGTAAATATGTGCGAGAAGTCGGGAGTACATACGAAGTTCATTCCCGATTACACGGGTATCATACCAAATAAGCCCTATACTGAGGATCTGCAGGGACTTCCCGTTATCAATATCCGTCATGTTCCGCTTACAAACACCGTAAATGCGGTCATGAAGAGGATAGTGGATATTGTGGGTTCGTTCTTTGGTATAATCATAGCATCACCGCTCATGATCGTATGTGCCGTATTGGTAAGGCTGAGCAGTCCCGGTCCCGTTATATTTGTACAGGAGAGGGTGGGCCTTCACAATAAACCGTTTAAAATGTTCAAATTCCGTACCATGACGGCACAGGAAGATAAGGATGAGGATGACAACGGCTGGACGATAAAGGATGATCCGAGAGTGACCAAAGTAGGACGATTTTTGCGAAGGACCAGTATTGATGAGCTTCCACAGCTCTTTAACGTATTTATGGGAAAGATGAGTCTTGTAGGCCCGCGTCCTGAGCGTCCCATGTTCGTTGAGCAGTTCAGGGAGACAGTTCCCAGATATATGATCAAGCATCAGGTGCGTCCCGGGATGACGGGCTGGGCACAGATCAACGGTCTGCGCGGCGATACCTCGATCGAGAAGAGGATAGAATACGATCTTTATTACCTTGAGAACTGGACTATGGGATTTGACATAAAGATACTGTTCCTGACATTCTTCAGAGGATTTATTAATGAGAATGCATATTGATATAGTAATTCCCGTATATAAGCCGGATGAGAAGTTTAAGGCTCTGCTGAGGGGATTGGCGGATCAGACGGCTAAGCCCGATAATCTGATCATCATGTACACGAAGACCGGTAAGGACGATTCCTTCCCGGATGAGTTGCGGATCACAGGATCGGCGGTTCCCGGTTCTGATACATTAAACGGAGCGGGATTTAAGGTGTATGAGCTTGATAAAAGTGAGTTTGACCATGGCGGGACCAGAGCTATGGCAGCGGAAAAGTCAGACGCCGATATCCTTGTTTTTATGACAATGGATGCCGTTCCTGCGGATGAGCATACGATTGAGAAGCTGACCGCGATATTTAAAGAGGATGATATGGTGGGAGCGGCATACGCAAGACAGCTTCCGTCTGACAGTTCAAGTCCGGCCGAGCGTTTTACAAGAGGATTTAATTATCCCGACAGGCCGGTCCTTAAGGGTAAAGAGGATATTGAGAAGCTCGGCATCAAGACTTTCTTCTGTTCCAATGTCTGTGCCGCATACAGGAAGGATATTTATGATAAGCTCGGAGGGTTTGTTAAGAGGACTGTCTTCAATGAGGATATGATCTATGCCCATAAGCTGGTAATGAACGGATATAAGATCTATTACGCGGCTGATGCAGGAGTCATTCATACACATGAATACACCCCGATGCAGCAGCTTCACCGTAACTTCGACCTGGCGGTATCACAGGCCATGCATCCTGAAGTGTTCGGCAGTGTGTCCTCCGAATCGGAGGGTGTAAGATATATTAAATCAGCATATGCATTCTTTAAGAAGGAAGGAAAACCATACCTTATAATCCCGTTTGTATGGGGATGCTGTTTCAGGTATCTTGGGTATTTCCTTGGAAAGAGATACAGGAGGCTTCCGAAACGGCTGATAAAAGCATGTGCCATGAATAAAGAGTTTTTTGATTATGGTAGTTAAGAGGAGAAACGATCATGTCAGATCAGAACAATAATAACAGCAATAACAACAATAACAACAATAACAATAACGAAGGTGATTACGAAGTATACTGCCAGATGTGCAGGAGAGGCAAGAGTCAGGTCAGCGATATGTTCAAGCTGTTTGACGGTATGTATGTCTGTTCGGACTGTATGCATAAGACTATGGATACTATGGGACAGTTCGGCTTTTCACCGTTGTCACTGCATCCGTTCAACATGAACGGTTCCAATTCCAATCCATCGGCACCTACCGATGAGAACAGCGGGAAGACTACCGCAGGCGCAGTGCCGCTTGGAAGTATATTCGGTGATCTTAATAAGCAGTCAGCCGATGCGCTTAAGGAAATGAAGGAGACGGCAGCAGGCAAAGATACATCAGAAGCCGGTAATGATGATCCGGATGGTGATAAGGGGGATGCCGACGGAGGCAACGGTATTGACAATGGTGCATATCAGGGATTTCCGGGGATCAGCTTCCTTAATATGTCCGATATTCCGGGCTTATTCGGACAGAGGACCAAAGTAAAGAAAAAGGGAAAGAGAACCACTCCTCTGGTAGATATGAGTAAGATACCCCAGCCCCATAAGATCAAGGAAATGCTCGATGAGTATGTTATCGGACAGGAAAATGCGAAGAAGAAGATTTCGGTTGCGGTATACAATCATTACAAGAGGATAGCGGCTGAGGAATTCCGTAAGGACAAGTTCGGCGAGGAATTCAAGGACGTTGATATTGAGAAGTCAAACATGCTCCTCATAGGTCCCACCGGATGCGGTAAGACATATCTTGTCAAGACACTTGCCAGGCTTCTTGATGTGCCGCTTGCCATAGCTGATGCAACATCCCTTACGGAAGCCGGATACATAGGCGATGATATCGAGAGTGTTGTAAGCAAGCTGCTGGCCGCTGCCGACAATGATGTAGAGAAGGCAGAGACAGGTATCATATTCATAGACGAGATAGATAAGATAGCCAAGAAGCAGAATACGCATTCAAGGGATGTTTCCGGAGAGTCGGTGCAGCAGGGAATGCTCAAGCTTCTTGAAGGCAGTGAGATAGAGGTTCCTGTGGGATCCAATTCCAAGAATGCCATGGTGCCGCTTACCACTGTTAATACAAAGAATATACTGTTTATCTGCGGTGGAGCTTTTCCCGATCTTGACGAGATAATAAAGCAGAGACTGCGCAAGCAGACCTCGATAGGTTTTAATGCAGAGCTTAAGGATGCTCTGGATAAGCGCAAGGATATCCTTAAGGATGTGACGGTTGAGGATATCAAGAAGTTCGGAATGATCCCCGAGTTTGTGGGAAGACTTCCGATCATAGCCCCGATGGAGGGACTCAATGAGGATATGCTGGTTGATGTCCTCAAGGAGCCCAAGAACGCGATCATCAAACAGTACCGGAAGCTGCTTGCGATGGATGAGGTCGAGCTTGACTTTGATGAAGAGGCACTTCATGAGATCGCAAAGAAAGCCATGGAAAAGGATACGGGTGCGAGAGCATTAAGATCCATAATAGAGGATCTGATGCTTGATATCATGTATGAGATACCCAAGGATGACAATATCGGAAGGGTTACGATAACCAGGGATTACATATTGGGAACGGGCGGCCCCGTGATAGACCTTCGGGGAGGCGGAATGAGCTTTGCCGAGAGGGAGAGGCTCAATAAACTGGCGGAGGCATAAGATGTTATTCAGTACGGCTGCATTTGCGGTTTTCATGACTGTCGTCTTTCTGGTATATTGGCTCATGCCGCATAAATACAGATGGATCGTTATCCTTGGCGCAAATGCCTGGTTTTATATATGTTATGATGTAAGATATCTGGCTGTGATCCTTGTGACCATGGTCGCGTCATACTTGTGCGGGATACGTATCGAGGGTCAGGACGACATCAAAAAGAAAAAGACGATAATGATAACAGGGGTAATAGTCACATTATCCCTGTTACTTGTGTTTAAGTATCTTAATTTCGCTCTCTACACTGTTGCAAAGGTGCTTAATGTTCTCAGCATTCCGATGCAGGAGACTACTCTTAAGCTGATCATGCCGGCAGGTATCTCTTTCTATACCTTTATGGCAGTCGGATACATAGCGGATGTTTATAAGGGGAAGGTGAAGGCAGAGAGGCATTTCGGCAAATATGCGATCTTCGTTTCCTTCTTTCCCAATATATCATCAGGTCCCATCGAGCGCGCCGGACATTTCATTCCTCAGATAGACAGGGAGAAAACCTTCGATTACGATTCGGTTGTCTATGGAGCGAGGCTTCTTCTGCTGGGACTTATCAAGAAGATCGTCATAGCGGATATGATGACCAAATATGTTGATGAGGTCTTCAACAAGGTTCCTGAGCATTACGGAATATGCTTTGCCTGGGCGACCCTTCTCTATACCTTCCAGATTTACTGTGATTTCTCCGGTTATTCGGATATGGCTGTAGGCGTTGCGAGGATGCTTGGGTTCGATCTTATTTCCAATTTCAGACAGCCCTATCTTGCGGGAAGCATTAAGGAGTTCTGGGGCAGGTGGCATATCTCGCTGTCCACATGGTTCAGGGATTATGTATATATTCCCCTTGGCGGTAACAGATGCTCAAAGGTAAGACGCGATATCAACCTGCTTATCACCTTCCTTTGCAGCGGATTGTGGCATGGCGCGAGCTGGACCTTTGTACTGTGGGGTGGTATCCACGGAGTGTGTCAGATCATTGAGAACAGAATTAAAGAGGCTGTTGGTCTTACAAGGGAAAAGGAGAAGGCGCTTAAAGAACCGGTGAAGCTGCTGCTTACCCTGCTGACCTTCTGCATAGTAAGCTACGCGTGGATGTTTTTCAGGGCGAACTCGATATCTGAGGCCCTGTATGCTGCAAGGAGCATGTTTACCGACTTTTCATTAAGGGGTGCCATGACTCAGATGACCATGAGCGGTAAGTCGGTTCTTAAGACGACAGGCGCGATCCTCCTTCTCATGATCTACGATCATTTCAATGAAAAGAAGGATCTTCTCAGGGAGATGAACCGGCTGAATCCCGTGTTCAGGTTCGCTGTATATGTATTATCCGCTATAGTTGTGATAGCGTTGAAGGTGAATAATTCGTATGCACAGGAATTCATCTATTTTAAGTTCTAGGGTGCGTATAATAATCACAAATTTCAGAATAAGATTGTGATTTTTTAAAGTATATGATGTCAATATGCTTTAAAATATGATATTGTTTAATCGGATGGTAGCGGTTTCCCTTTGAAATATAGGGAAAGGGGCAAAGCTTATGACCATACTTGAAGTATTAACATTGTTATTGCTGATTGTGGAAGTTATAAAGCTTGTCTACAAGATAAGTAAAAGATAAGCACTAAAAAACCGCTCCGACCCTGGAAAGTTTGAGCGGTTTTTCTGTTCAATCATCAAGGGGTATCGCTACCACCTATATGGATTATATCATATTGTCCATATAATTCAAGAGAGCATGTTTGGTTTAAATATCCGGAAAAAATAATACTTCAAGGATAAACAATGAAGAAATTTGTAATTAAGTTCACGATATTTGCTGTGATAGTGCTGTCGTTCTTTATAGTGATAGGCGTGGTGATCGATCCGTATAACATCTTTCACTACGAATATCCGAGGAACAACGGCATTGAAGCAAATAAGAATTTCATAAAGACAAGGTATATCCTTCATCATAAGGATGAGTTCGATTCACTGCTGTTCGGATCATCAAGGGCCGGCTTTACGGATGTTGAGGCACTGCCGGACGGAAAGTATTACAATATGTGTTCATCGGAGGCACTGCCGGCAGAGCATGTTCATCTTCTCAAGACTCTCATCAGGCATGGCTTTGTGCCGAAGAATGTGACTGTAATGGTTGACGATATCTCATGCTTTGTGGATCCCGACAGCCTTCATAAGACCATGCTGTTCCGTATCCCGTATCCCGATGATACGATAAGCTCGTGGTTTGATTTTTACGTGAAATACTGTGATGTACTGACAATATGGCAGGCATACCGTGAGATTAAGGATTACGAGCCCACGGATCCCGATTATACCGCAAGGTACAGGCGAAGCGGTTCGGAGAGGCTTGACAATGACAGACCGTTTCAGGATGATACCCATGTGGGCTACTGGGCCGATTACTATGAGCTGCGTGTTGATGCGGTAATGGCAGACATTAAAGAGCTTAAATCCATATGTGAGGAGAATGATATCAACTTAAGGATCATGACCAATCCGCTGTATCATCTCACTTATCAGAGGGATATTGAGAACGGTTATCTTGATTTCCTGTACGCACTTGCGGGGGAAGTGGACTACTGGAATTTCAGTTCATTCTCGGACATAACCCTTGAGGATGCGAACTACTACGAAACCAGTCATTTCAGGCCTTCCGTATCCTATAAGATGATGGATGTCGTATACAACGGAGAGAAGATGGACGGACTGTGGAAGCAGGGTTTCGGTGTAAAGGTCACAAAAGAAAACAGGGATGAATTCATATATTTCCTCAGGTATCAGGCTGAGGAAAGAGGGGTGGTGATCCCCGAGTGAGTCTTAATAAATATCCCCCGGCTCATTACCTTACTCATTTGAGCCTGTGCGGGATACTGGGGATAGTTACGGAGCTGTTTGCCGCGTGTTTACTGTATTTTGTGCTGATACCGTTTCAGGATGTGGCCGTTCAGTATCAGGGACAGATCGCTGACAAGCTGAATGACGGTATCGAGAGCTTTATGGCTGTAGTTGTTGTGTCACCTCTTATAGAGGAGACAATATACAGATTTCTTATATTGGGAATCGGTGAGAGATTTATGGATTTTGCTCCTGCAAATGTGATCCAGGCCCTGCTTTTCGGGATCCTTCACTTAAATCCCGTTCAGAGCATATATGCATTTCTTTTGGGGCTGCTTATCGGAGTTCTTAAGAAGTATTCGGGAACTGTAGCAGCCTGCATCGTATTTCATCTGACATTTAACCTTACGGGCTATCTTTCGGACAGATATCTTCCCGGAGAAATGAGCGTTTATACAAGGTGTATCGTAATGCTCATTTCGCTTGCGGCAGGTGTTTATGTATTTATGATGATAAGACGGAAGCGATGTGAGCAGCGTACAGTCTGACAATGTCAATATCGGTGTTGGCATAAAGCATACGTGCACCGCATACATCCTCGAATTCATTGAAAACGGGGATACTGTCCCTGTCATAGATAAAGTCGATCCCCATATAATCAGAAGGTAACGCATCGGCAAGCTCTCCGGTAAGGAAGCGTTCCTCACGTGTCAGGGTATGGACAGTTGCCTTACCGCCAAGGGAAAAGTTGGCACGGAAATTATCCGGATCGGAGGAAGTCCTGAGCATTCCGGTTACTACCGTGTTGTTTATAAGGTAAACTCTCAGATCGCATCCCTTTACGGACGCCACTCTTTGCATAAGCAGTTTTTTATAGGGAAGCAGACTGTAGGTGCTCTGTATTTCCTGCAGGGCTTCATGAAGCTCTGTCTCATTGTTTATCAGGAAAACATGTTTACCCCCGTGACCCTCCGCCGGTTTAAGAACAAAAGGATATCCGAAGTCATCGGCTTTATCCTTAACATTCCTGTAGCCCTCGGTATCGGTTACGGACTGAACCGGTTCGGGAGATTTAAACATGGACAACAGATCATCTTTTCCGATGGTGATGAAGGGCATAAAAGGCAATCCGAGGGCGCGGGCAACATCATATGACAGCTCCTTGTCATTTGCTGTCTCAGTCACCCTGGCCGGGTTAAATACTCTGATCCCCTGTTTCTCAAGTTCGTAGGCTATTCCCGAATGCCTGGAGCGGTTGATAATGAAATCGGGAGTCTCTTTTCCCTTCAGCATGTTTACGGCTACATTGTCAAGTGTCATATTGTAAGCATCGGAAATGTAATCGGTAAATACAAGCTTAAGAGTAAGCCCGTGGACAGAGCATTCCGTCTGCAGCTTTTCAATAAACCATCTGTTCCATTTCGCATCTGCCGATTCATACAGAAGCCAGCCGGATTTATTCATGATATTGTCCTTTCAGGGTTTGATGTAACTGTTCTTAATAATTCCATTTGATCTATACGGTTTTAAGGATGTGTCCGATGATGGCATCGGCAACATTAACACCGGTACAATTGTAGATACCTTTAAAGTGAGCATTGGAATTAACCTCACACAGTACGGGATCTCCATTGCAGTCATGCAGGATATCCACTCCGGCATAATCAAGTGAAAGAGCTTTACAGGCAGTTAATGCCATGTTCACTTCCTCGTCCGTAGGTGTATAAGGTTCAGTGTGTCCTCCCAAAGCCACATTGGCCCGGAAATCATTATCGTTGAAGCGAAGCATCGATGCGATACATTTCCCTCCTACAATGATCAGCCTTATGTCCCTGCCGGACCCCTCACCTATATATTCCTGGATCACGCACGGCCTTCCGTTTATCTGCCTGAGTATGTTTTCGCACTGTTCCCTGTTTTTTATCAGATGGACCTGTTCGCCGAATGAACCGAAGCATTCCTTAAGAACATAAGGATAAGGCAGCTGCTCTTCTATGGCATTCAGAAAAGCTGTATCTCTGTACCCTACCGTTTCATAAGTAAACGGAACAGTGAAGGTTACGGGCATCCTGACAAGCCCTGCAAGCCTTGAATATGTCAGGGATTTATCGTCACAAGCCCTGATCGCTTCGGCGCGGTTGAACAGACGGAGCCCCAGGGCTTCGAGTGCTCCTGCCAGCCGGATATCCTTGTCCCAGAAGATGATGTAATCCGGATATTCACTGCCGCCTTGTAAGAGAGCCTGTGAAATGATTTCATTCCGGTCTGTCCTTATCAGAAGATCGGCATTCGTGAGCAGCTTAAGCTCGCTTCCTGCCTTATGCGCAGCCTCTATAAGCCAATCGTACAACTCACTGAATTTGTCCCTGTTAAGGAATCTGTTTGTGATAAGCCATCCCGTCATTGTATGTGCTCCGTGATCTATTATAGTAAACTACGATTTAATAAAAGGCAGCGATCTACGTTATTGGGTATAAATAATTGCGTTTACTATATAAAACAGTATAAATGATTTGAGAGAAAATATAAATCCCAAAATGGAAAATGGAAATCATTTTCGCCAGCGTTGACCATAAAAGTTATAAATGATATGATGTAACTATTCAGAACAGCACAAATATTTTAAAATATGACTCTCATGCTTGCATGAAAGAGGCATATTTTATAAATATTTGTATTGGATGGATCCAAAACAGCGAAAAATACGAAGTATTTTGAGCCTGTTCTGAATAGTTACGATTTGCGATTTATGAGTATAAAATAGGAGGGGCATTTATTATGAAATGCAGTCTGTGCGGAAGCGAGAATAACGGAGGCAAGTTCTGTACATCATGCGGGGCGAAGCTTCCGGAAGCAGTAGATATACCACAGGAAATTAAGGATGAAGCATTGCAGCAGACCGGGGACGCCGGAACCGGAATAACAGATGATGCGGTGCAGTCTGTTGAAGGATCTTCTCCCGAAATACAGGATGTAAACGAAACGGTAAGTGAAGAAGATGTTCTGGAAGCTGCAGGTGACTTTTCAGATGCAGTGGATGAAGCATTTACCGAGATGAAGGGTTCCTCTGTACAGGATGAGGAGGATCCCGCATCCAACTACTATGATGGCGGTTTTTCATCGGATGCCGGAGATACATCGGGTACTTACTCGGGAAGCATTCCGACGTATGACAGTAATTACGCAGTAGGAGGAGGAAGTATCGGATTTGCTATCGCGGCACTGACCTGCGGCTGTCTGTCTATCCTGTGCTGCTGCGCGGGATGTCTGTCATCACCTCTGTCGATAGCCGCGATCGTTTGCGGAACCATTACCATCAAGAAGGATTACGATGGAAGAGGAATGGCTCTTGCAGGTATTATTACCGGTGGTATCGGTCTCATGCTTCAGGTAATAACGACGATCTATGCCATTAGTGAAATGTGAGGCTGATAATGCGGGGAAATATCAACAGGATATTTTATGATATAGGGAAACTTATGTTGGCTGTAGCGGTGGCTGCAGCCATCTTTATATGGATATTCGGAGATTCATGGCTTGTGAAGGTGCCTGACTGCATGTTTGAAACGGTTACCGGCCTATATTGCCCCGGATGCGGGGGTACAAGAGCGGTGATAGCTCTCCTTCAGGGACATCCGGTGCGCAGCTTCTTACTCCATCCAGCCGTTATATATGGAGCTGTCGTGTATACCGTGTTCATGATAAGGATGTTTCTGCTCAAGCATTATTCAATAGGAACGGAGAAGGATGGCAGGATATTGATATTCATATACATAGGAATAGGTATTGTCATTGTACAGTGGATCGTAAAGCTGATCCTGTTGATCCGGTACGGAGTGCATGTACTGTAAAAATAAGCACCTGACACAAGTGTGTCCGGCGCTTTTTTTGATTTATTGAATTCCTTTATCAAGGAGCTGCATAGCAGCTTCTGTTCATCTGTAAGTGATACCCATGCATCAAAGAACTCCTTCTGTTCACTGTTCAATTGAACACTAAATGTGTTTTCGGTAAAGAACTGGGCAAGGCTGTAATCACTCCACTTCCTAGCTTTCATTAATTCATCGATCCTTTCGATAACATTCATGTTATTCTCCTTGCTTTCATAAAATGAAGACATTTCTTATATTATTGTATGTTCAATTTGTAGATCATTAATATGGCGAAGCTATGCCCTGATATAGGCCCTTCCGTGAGAGTCATTATATGGAGAATTGTCCCCTGAAGAGGGGGATTAAAACACTTCCCTTTCAACTATCCCTTTGTTATAATGTGGGAGAAAGGGGGCGTAAGATGGGAACATACTTAAATCCCGGAAACAGTGGTTTCGCCGAAATGCTGAAGTCAGACTATGTGGATAAAACCGGTTTGATCAGCATCATCAATTCTACAATAGGAACAAAAAGGAAGTTGACCTGCATCAGCAGGCCCCGTCGCTTCGGGAAATCCTATGCTGCCCAAATGCTGTGTGCATATTATGATAAGACCTGTGATTCGCATGAGCTGTTTTCAAAATATGCGATTTCAAAAGATAAGAGTTATGCGGATAATCTGAATAAATATGATGTCATCTATCTTGATATGACCAATTTGTTAGGGAAAACACCACCTCAGAAGCTGGTTGGATTCATTCAGGAAAAGCTCATTGGTGAAATTCAAAAATCCTATGAGAAAGTAAATACAGATGGGACATTGGATGAAGTACTGGTGAATACAGCAGAATGTACAGGGAACAAGTTCATCATGATCATTGATGAATGGGATGCACCGATCAGGGAAACTCCTGAAATAGAAGAGTATTATTTGAAGTTCCTGAGGATGCTGTTCAAGAGCAGCGGAACAACTTCGAAGATATTCGCGGCTGCTTATATGACAGGCATTCTGCCTATCAAAAAGGATGGTTCCCAGTCGGCAATCTCCGATTTTGAGGAGTATTCCGTTCTTGAACCCGGTGATTATGCCGGATTCGTTGGATTCACGGAAGAAGAAGTAAAGAGGATTTGCGAAGAGAAGGATAAAGATTTTGCAAAGATGAAGCTCTGGTATGACGGCTATACGGTTGGAGAAAAGCATTCAATTTATAATCCGTATTCCGTTATGCATGCAGCCGGCTCCGGTAAATTCAGATCCTACTGGAAGAAAACATCCTCGGCAGAAACACTGATGACCTATATCGATATGGATCAGGAAGATCTGCAGGATACGATCGCGAGGCTTATAGCCGGAGAGAGCGTTGTTGTAGACACAGACTCATTCCAAAATGATGTGGAGACTTTCACCTGTAAGGACGATGTCCTGACACTGCTTACCCATTTGGGATATCTTACATACGAAGAGGAACCGGACTCTTATGATGACGATACGGTGGTTGGTCTGGTAAGGATCCCCAATGAAGAGGTCAGATCCGAGTTCGATAAGATCCTGCGCAAAGCCAAACATAAGAGCCTGATCGAGCTGGTCAGAAGATCCGACCGGCTCCTTAAAGATACATTGGAAGGGAAGAGCGATGCAGTAGCTAAAGCAATTGCTGATGTCCATGATTCCGAATACGCACCGACATATTACAGCAATGAGCAAAGCTTAAGATATGTAGTGAAGATGGCATACATCTCATGCGTGGATCAGTACGCCAAGGTGGAAGAGCTTCCAAGCGGTCACGGGATAGCTGATGTGGTGTTCCTGCCGAAGCGCAGATCAACACTTCCTGCTATGATCGTGGAACTTAAGTGGAACAAGGATGCAGAGGGTGCGATAAAGCAGATCAAAGACAGGGATTATCCGAAGATTCTCAACAATTATGGCGGAAGGATCGTCCTGATTGGCATTAACTATGATGAAGACACGAAGGCCCATGAATGTTTGATAGAGGAGTATAACAAGTAAGATTAAAAGAACCAAGGGAGCAATTAGTTTTTTGACAGTATATTTATTTGCACAAAAAGACTCGATATTTCTTGCTTTTGTTCACTGCAGTGGATATATCCTATTGTGAATTTATAGATGCCAAGTATGAATTATAACATGCTGAGACCTACAGTAGTGAACAGAAGTAAGGAAGAGGACAAACAACCCTAGCAGAGCCGTAGCAGTGCGGTTATACTGTATGGATATGTCTGTAGAAGATATAGCTAAGGCTGTTAACGAAGATATCAGTGTTGTGGAACGTTGAATCGGAACCTACAGGGATCTGCATGAAAGCCTTGGCAAAGACGGGGAACTTTACTACACAGTTTCAGAAATATACAATGAGCCTCTTTATGAAATCCATTCAGACAGGAAGGTATAGAATAGCGAATTTCATCAGAAATTCGCTATTCGTAATGG